>NZ_CACSIH010000259.1:0-20748 GCF_902705805.1 Alteromonas alvinellae
AATCAGTTAATTAGGTGCGGAATGACGGTTTGAAGCTTATAGTTGCTTATAAAAAAGTTAAATAGACGACCTATTTTGGATTATAAGCATTTAAAATCAACAACTTGAAATTAGTAAGACAGGCATCGCAAGTGATAGAAACCTATATTGCAGTATGAAAATGCATACCTTAAGGTTATCCAGTTTGCGCCAACGAATGTTGGCGACTGAGTGAAATTCAAACAACAAACAGTGGGGCGAGCCGTTAAGACTCACCTTTTTTATAGGGGATCGCTTTCTCCAGCTCGTCAATTTTATTGGTTCGCTGCATTGGAGAGCCTGTATTTCTTGCTAGCCAACTGTACGCAGTTGGAACCACGTAAAGGGTCATAAATGTTGATAGAAGCACACCCGAAAAAATAACCATACCGATCACCATTCTGCTCTCAGCGCCAGGCCCGAAGGCAAGTACAAGAGGCAGTGAGCTAAATACCGTTGTAAAGCCTGTCATCACTATGGGTCTTAAACGCTGGGCGGCTGCTCGCTTGAGTGCTTGTTCAAACTCCATACCTGCGTCGCGAAGTTGATTAGCAAACTCCACAATCAGAATACCGTTTTTAGCAGCAAGCCCGATGAGCATAACTAAACCAATCTGACTGTAAATATTGATAGTCATATCGCTAAAAAACAGCCCAATGTAGGCACCAACCAAGGCCAGCGGCACGGTGAGCATAATAACCAACGGGTGTACCCAGCTTTCAAACTGCGCTGCTAATATTAAATAAGTCACAGCAAGCGCCAGCATGAAGACATAAATAAATGAATTACCCGCTTCTTGATACAGTTGTGACTCGCCTTTGTAATCAATAGATACATTATCAGGCAATTCAGTGGCGACAATATCTTCTAAGTATGTAAGCGCCTCTCCCAATGTATAGCCATCTGCCAGATTCGCCGAAATAGTCACAGCACGCATTCGGTTGTAACGATTAAGCTGCGCTGACGTAGCTTGCTCTTCAAACGTTAACAAGTTATCCATCGGAATAAGTTCACCGGTTCGAGAAGAGCGCACATATAAATTCTCAATGCTGTTAGGGCTTCGAAAATCTTCCTCTATACCTTCCATGATGACATCGTATTCTTCCCCTCTATCGAGGAAAGTGGACACCCTACGCTGCCCAAGCATGACCTCTAACGTACTACCAATATCACTAATTGATACGCCCAAGTCTGCTGCCCGGTCACGATTTATATTTACTAACAGCTGGGGTGAAGTCTCCTTGTAGTCAGAGTCTAGTCGGATCAGCCCTGGGTTTTGCGCGGCTTTTTGTATTACCGTGTCGCGCCACTCAACTAGGTTTTCGTAGGTGTCCCCTTGAAGAACAAACTGAACGGGGCGGCCTAGCCCACCTCCCGATATACCGCTACGCATAATTGCAAAAGCACGGACGTCAGGTACATTGTTTAGCTTGGCACTAATTTCATCCATTAAAGAAAATGTACTGAAATCTCGTTTGTCCCAGTCTGCAGAGCCAACTATCGCAATCCCCGCATTTCCTCCGAAACCAGGTGTTCTAACCAACAGACGATTAATTTTACCGCTTTCGCGATAGGGCATTAAAATGCTTTCGATTTGTTCGAGGTTCCTAGCATTACTTTCAAAACTCGCGCCTTCTTGTGCATTCATTAAGATAAAAAAGTTGCCTCTGTCTTCTTTAGGCACAAACTCACTTGGCACTTTCTCTGAAAGCTGAACTAACGCTACAACCGCAATTGCTAGTAAAAGTAACATTAGAATGGGTTGATGGAGTGTTTTGCCTAACGTATTAAAATAGCCTGTTTCTAGCTGTGTAAACCGCTTGTCCATCCAACTACCAAAGCCAGAAGAACGGGGGCGCTTTTTGAGTATTTTTGACGCCATCATGGGGGATAGCGTGAGAGCCGTGAAACTTGAAAATGCCACTGCTGCAGCAATGGCCAACGCAAATTCGGTAAATAACCGTCCAATATTTCCTTCAAGAAATACCAATGGAACAAACACAGAAATCAACACTAACGTTGTGGCAATTACGGCAAAACCTACCTCTCTGGCCCCTCGATAGGCAGCCAAAATAGGCGGCTCTCCCATTTCTATGCGTCGATAGATGTTCTCAAGCACAACAATAGCGTCATCCACTACAAGGCCAATGGCTAATACCATAGCAAGTAGCGTAAGTAGGTTAATTGAGAAGCCCAGCGCATACATCACAATAAATGCGGCGATAATAGAGACAGGGACAGTGACCGCGGGGATAAGCGTTGCGCGAATATTCCCCAGGAAAAGGTAAATCACGATCACTACCATTAGCATTGCGATAGCCAGTGTCTCATACACTTCGTCAATCGACGCTTCGATAAACACCGACGAATCGTAGCTTGGCACAATAAAGATATTATCTGGCAAGGTAGCTTCTATTCTTTCAATTTGCGCTTTCGCTGCGCGGGCTACTTCAAGTGTGTTTGCCTTTGATTGCTTGATAATACCAAGCCCTATCATGTTAACGCCATCGCCACGAAACTCGGTTTCGTCATCTTCGGCGGTTAACTCAACATTAGCAATTTCACCAAGTCGCACAAGATAACCGTTGTCTCCTACGGCAACCGTTAGCGCCGCGAAGTCGTCAGGTGTTAGAAAGGTGCGTGCTACGCGAACTTCGAAGTTGCGGTCCGTACTTTCTACTTCACCTGCTGGTAATTCTACATTTTCAGCACGTATAACTTGCTCTACATCACTTACGGTTATGCCTCTAGCCGCCATAGCATTGCGGTCTAAGAACACTTTCATGGCATACCGTCTTCCACCGCCAATTTGTATACGGGCCACGCCATCTACAATCGAAAGCCTATCCACTAATACCCGCTCAGCGTAATCTGTCAGCTCCATGGTATTAAGGTTCGTGCTTCTAAGGTTGTACCACACCACGGCACTTTCATCTGAGTTCGCTTTCGATACTTCTGGTGGGTCGGCTTGGTCTGGCAGGTTATTGAGTGCGCGACTTACTCGCTCGCGCACGTCATTCGCGGCAGCATCAATATCACGAGAGAGCTTAAATTCAATGGTAATGTCTGAGCGACCATTACGAGACGTAGATGTAACGTTTTTAATCCCCTCAATACCTGAAATTCTGTCTTCTAATAGCTGGGTAATTCGGGTTTCCACTATGTTCGCGGAGGCGCCCGTGTAGGTTGTACTTACCGATACAATAGGCGGGTCAATGTCTGGGTATTCGCGCAAACTCAGCATGGAAAAAGCGACAATACCAAAAATAATCAGCAGTAGATTGATTACGGTTGCAAAAACCGGGCGCTTCACAGAAACGTCTGACAATAACATGACTGCGTGCCTCCTAGCGGTTTAACACATTAACTGGAGACTGATCGCGCACGCGAAGTGTACCTTCGGTTATCACTTCGTCTCCTTCGTTCAACCCGTTAACAATTTGTACTAGCCCTGGGCGGCGTTCGCCTATTTTCACTTCTGTTTGATGGGCAACATCATCTTTAACCACATAAACGTATTGCTTATCTTGTACTGGAACTAATGCTTTTTCCGGTAGGACTAAGGCGTTAAGCACACGTTTTTCTACCACCACTGTAAGCAACATTCCCGGGCGAAGGCGCCCGTCTTGATTGTCAATGGTTGCGCGCACGCGAATGGAGCGACTAATGGGATCAAGGCGTGTATCGATATTGGTGATTTTCCCCGTAAATGCTTCCCCAGGATAAGCCACTGAGGATGCACTAACCGACTGTCCTTTCGCCACGCTTGCAAGGTGATTTTCAGCAATACTGAAGTCAACTTTAATGAGACTAATGTCATCTAAACTAGTAATGGTGTCTCCGGGCTGTACTAGTGAACCAATGCTGATTTCACGGTTGCCTAAAAACCCACTAAATGGCGCGCGAACTTGAAGGTCATTAAGCTGAGCCAAGGCAATGTCTAACTGGGCTTGTAGCGCTTTCACTCGGGCTTGTTGTTCATCGAGAAGTTGTTCAGACGTTGCATTTGACTGACGCAGGTCAGCGATACGGGTAAACTGACGTTTAGCTTCATCAATATTTGCTTTTAGCTCTTCAACTCTAGCCCGCTCTTCGGTGTTATTAAGCTGCACCAGAAGCTCGCCTTCTACTACTTTATCGCCATCATTAAAGTTTATTGCCTTTACCGTATCGGTAACTTGTGCAGTGACATTTACTGACTCGTTTGCGGTAGCCGTACCCAGTGACTCTATGGTGATAGGAAAGGCTTGAGACGAAACAACGCCCGTTTTAACTGGCGTAGCTCTTGCGCCGGCGTTTTGTTTACTTTCTTCCTGAGGCATATTCAAATACACCACAACGCCAGCAAGTAGCACCACGCCTAGTAACAAGGGTGATAACGATAATCGTGAAGACATAACCTTTCCTATTGGTAAAATAGTATTCCTTTGAGCAAGAATTTTTTAAGCGCTCAACGGACACTCAAGTACACAAATTCGCTTAACGTTAAACGTGAGCGTTCCCAAACATTGTTTCGTGTACCGCGTTATTATTGTTTGTTGTGTTATTTTTATTTTTGCGTAGAGTCTGTGTGGTAAAAATGATTACTTTTAAAACAATTACAAACAGACACTAGAGTATTTTACCCAAATCAATGGTCATCTTATTTCGCTTATCAGCTATATTTGCTGTTTTAACGCTTTTCGCATGTTCAAAATCTTCACCTAGCTCTCCAATGTGCCGCGTTTCAGAAGCGCTTTTATCTGAAAGTGTGCACATTGGTAGTAGTATGGCCGAATCTCCTGTTGGCGCTGCCTGTTTAATAAAAACCGGGAACAAGGTACTGATGGTAGAACATCGGCTGTCTGGTAAATTAGACTTTCCAGGCGGAACTTCGGATAAGAATGAATCGCTTGCCTGTACCACTCACCGGGAAACATGGGAAGAAACTGGCTTCAATGTAGAAGTTAGCGCGTATCTCTTTACGACCTCTAACGGCTTAGTCATATTTGGTTGTGATGTAGACGCCGGCATTGAACGCCTTCCTGACACCTTCGATGCTCCATCATGGGCAAAACTAGAGGTAGTAAGATTGGTTAAAGTAGACCCGTTTATGCTAGACCACGATGCATTGAGATTTGCTGACGATCTTATTCCCTTGCGCGATGGCTACACCCAATTCGATATAACGCAGCACTGACAAAGCATTGTTCATTGTTGCGGGTATTGGTAAATTGTCACCATGAAAAGAATAGGAGAAGTGGCTTGTTTTCACTGCCAACCTTAAGCCTTAAAGGCAAAGTATCTGAACAAGAATGGCAAACTCGTGTCGATTTAGCAGCATGCTATCGGTTAGTGGCAGATATGCGATGGGGCGACCTTATTTACACGCATATCTCAGCTAAGGTACCGGGCACTGATCATTACTTGGTTAACGCCTTTGGCCTGACGTTTGACGAGGTTACCGCCTCTAACCTGGTTAAGGTCGATTTAGAGGGTAACATTCTTGACGATACACCTTACGGCATCAACCCCGCTGGCTTCACCATTCACAGTGCTATCCACGAAGTGCGCCACGATGCCCAATGCGTTATTCACCTGCATACACTAGCCACAATCTCAGTCGCATCTGTTAAAGGCGGGCTTAAGCCCTGGAGCCAGTATTCAATGTTTTCGCTACCATCACTTTCTTATCACAGCTACGAAGGTTTAGCCGTTGATGATAGTGAAAAGAAACGTTTGCAGGACGATCTTGGCGACACTAATCACATGCTTTTGCCTAATCACGGCGGTCTAACCCTTGGCCCCACCGTCGGTGACGCCTTTATGCGCTTTTACGATTTGCAGCGTGCGTGCGAAATTCAGCTTGCCCTGATGCAGTCTAATGAAGAGGTTATCGAGATACCGCAAAGCATTATTGATGGCATATACGCACAGGCTAGTGTGGTTCACAGCGGCGAAACAGGCGGCCAAAAAGCATGGCCTGCCATGCTTCGCAAAGCTTACAAACTAGACCCGGGCTTCTGCGAATAATTTAGCTTAGCCAGCTAAACGCCAACTTATTTCAAACAGGAATTGTTTATACATTATGAAAGTCACCAAAGTAGAAATTTTTGATATCGAATGCCCTAAGCGCCCTCAGTGGAACCCGGTTTTCGTACGCGTTTACACCGACGAAGGTATTACCGGTGTGGGCGAAGCAGGACTGGCTTATGATTGGGGTCACAGCGCCGCTGCACACATGATTAAAGAAATTGCCGAAGCCATGCTGATTGGCTTTAATCCTTTTCACACTGAACTGCTATGGTCGAGAATGCTGCGCGAAGGCTTTTGGGGATTAGGCGGCGGCCCGGTTATTTATGCTGCGATGAGCGCTATTGATACTGCACTTTGGGACATTAAAGGCAAAGCGCTTGGCTTACCGGTTTACGAATTACTGGGTGGCAAAACTAATGGCAAGCTCCGTAGCTACGCTAGCCAGCTACAGTTTGATTGGGACAAAGAAGTGACCAAGCTTAACGACCCTGCTGACTATGCTCGCGCCACTGAAAAAGCACTTAAAGATGGTTACGATGCGGTTAAAGTTGACCCCATCGTTTACGATAAAGACGGCAACACCCACTTCGACAGAACCAAGCTTTTCACTAAGCCCGAGCTTAAACTTTTCAAATCCCGCCTTCAGGCGATTAGAGACACAATGGGCGAAGATGGCGACATCATCTTTGAATGTCACAGCTTATTAGGTGCATCAACGGCTATCCAGCTGGGTGACATCGTTGAAGAAATTGGCTGTCTATATTACGAAGAGCCAGTGAATTACCTTAACTCAAAGCTTCACGACAAAGTAGCGAAGAACGTGAACGTGCCTATTGCGGGCGGTGAGCGCCTGTACCATCGCTGGGATGTACGCCCTTACCTTGAAGACCAATCTATTGATGTACTTCAACCTGACGTTGGCCTTTGTGGCGGTTTCACCGAAGCGAAAAAGGTGTGTGACTATGCCGACATTTACGATGTACGTATTCAGGCTCACGTTTGCGGTGGCCCTGTTGCAACAGCGGCAAGCCTACATCTAGAAACGGCCATTCCAAACTTCTTAATTCACGAGCACCATACCTACGCTATCAAAGACTGGAACCGTGAACTTTGCATTCAAGATCCTCAGCCAGTAAACGGCTTTATTGAAGCGCCTGACACACCGGGAATTGGTATCGATCTAAACGATGAGGTGGTTTATCGCTCGCCGCACATGACGGTGACTGCGCTTAAATAAAGCTGAAACCCAACGGGTTTATTGAAGGCAATAAACCCGAGGCTAGTTCAGCAGCTTAAGTAAGCTAGCTTTATGCGATGTCGTACCATCGCTTCGCATTTTCGTACAGCAGCGCCGCTTTTTGCGTTTCAGTAAGCGGCGTTGTCATATTGACAAACCCTTGCCACAGCGCCGCATACGGCATTCGCCACTGACACAGCGGGAAGTTGCTGGCAAACATCATGTGATCTGTGCCAACGGTGTCCAGCAAGGTTTCAAAAATATAAGACGCACGTTGCCACAACCAACGGCGCTCTTGCATTTCTAATCCCGAAAACTTAAATGCAACTTGCTCAGTTTCATTCAAGTCGCGAATATTCTGCCCCCATGTTTTAAACGCAAAGCTATTTACCTCAATCGGCGCTATTGCAGCATGGTTTATAGCTACGTTTAATGCAGGCGTTTGCTCTATAACCTTAAGCAATGCGCGCACAGCATTGCTATCTGCAAGGTTTAACTGCGCTTCAAAAGACAAGCCTTGCGACGCCATATGATGAAGCCCCCATTTAACTTTAGGGGTGCGTAAAAGTACTTCAGCATCGTCATCTAATATATGACGAAGCCCACGTATTGAGCGGTACTGCTTTAGCTTATCGATATGACTGCCGACATTATTTCCTGTTAAATCGATACACCCAACTGAGCGGAATGGCAGCGTACAATGACGCTCCAAGAACGCAATTTCACGCCAGGGGCTTTCGTTATCGTAACCCGCTTCAATGTGAACAAAACCGCCTAACAGCCCTAACGACGCGCGATAGAGCATGTGCTCTGTAGTATGTTTTACAATCGCTTTTTTATCTGGCCAAAAAGGGGCATTGGCTGGTTTCAGCCAATCATAGTGCCCTTCGTTTAAGGCAAAGAAGTGAATATGAGGGTCTATCCAAGTGATTGAAGGCTTGCTCATCGTTGTTTATAAAACCTTGGTTTATGCTATTGCTGATAAGGCATTTCGCGTTGCTTTTCTGTTCAGCTCTATCTATTGTGCTCTTTCTATTGCGCTGTGTAGCCCCCATCCACCGCATACAAGCTACCCGTGATGAACGATGCTTTGTTGCTGCATAGGAAATAAGTCAGTTCAGCTACGTCTTCGGGCTGGCCCAAACGTCCAATAGGTTGTGCAGCGGCTTCTTCAGCTACCACTTCATTTTTATCTGCCCCAGAACGTGCCACGTAATTATCAATGGCGTTATGAAATAGAGGGGTTTCGATGGTACCCGGGCAGACCGCGTTAACGCGAATATTATGGGGTGCGTAGTCAAGCGCGGTGGTTTTCGCTATAGACGCCAATGCACCTTTGCTGACACCGTAGGCGAACGAATTGCGCTTTCCAATAAAGGACTGATCTGAGCCCATCACCACAATCGCGCCGCTGCCCTGCTCTTTCATGGTTGGCAGGCAAGACTTAATCGCGCCATACGCCCCTTTTACGTTCAAGTTTAGTACCTTATCAAGCAGCGCTTCATCAGTGTCTTCAATGGTTGCAGAAACATGTATACCGGCATTACACACCAATGCGTCTATGCGTTGATAAGAACTAATAACCTCATTCACCGCGGCTTCAATATTACGCACAACACTTACATCACACGGCTTCCAGATAGCATTAGGTAACGCCTGCTCAAAGTCTCTGATATCTAAATTAATGACTTGATAACCGTTTTGACTAAACAGCTTGCATACCGCAAAACCGATACCCAAGCTTCCCCCCGTTACAATGCAAACCGGGATCTGCGCATCATCACTGCTATGTTTAAGGTTTTTCTTCGCGCTTTCTGGATTCATGTTTTTATGTACCGTGTTGCTTGTGCGTATGTGAACGGGTTATTTCAATGTAGGCTAAGCATGCCAGTGAGAATTTGAATTGCAAGCGAGCTTACCACTTGAGTTCACTTTTCTATATTAACATCAATGCGTCAGACATAATCACCAGAGCCTGTGTGACCTTTGCTGCACATTTAAAGTCCACGAGTCTTGGAAAACCTATGTGTTTCTCTCATATCAGTCCGCATAGATCATTACCCACATCATCCAAATTTATTATTAACTTTCCTTTAACGGACTATTCGGACTACGCTTTTTGTGACTATAATAGACAAAATTAAAACACTTGTTTGAAAAAGGAGTCATCCATGCCTCTGTACCACGCCCCTACGACTGATTTTCAGTTCTTGTTAAAAGACTGGCTTGGACTTGATGCTCACTACGAAAAGCTCGGTATCAGCGACTTTGATAGCGAACTTGCCAACGAAATTATTGCACAGGGTGCAAAGTTTGCTTTGGATGTGGTTGCCCCTCTTAACCGTGAAGGCGATGAAGAAGGCTGTACGCTAAAAGACGGCAGCATTACCACGCCTAAAGGCTTCGCTGATGCCTATCAGGAATATATTGCTAACGGCTGGAATGCAATGCTAGGTACTGCCGAGTACGACGGGCAAGACTTACCGTACACCATGGCTGTGCCTGTTCACGAAATGCTAAACGCGGCGAACTTAAGCTGGCGTTTAACCACCATGCTTACTGAAAGCGCAACACTTGCGGTTACTAAGCACGCCAGTAAAGAATTAAAAGATATCTACCTTGCTAAGCTAATCAGCGGTGAGTGGACAGGTACCATGAACCTGACCGAACCTCACGCAGGAACAGATTTGAGCTTGCTTAGTACCAAAGCTGAGCCACAAGGCGACGGCAGCTATAAAGTCACCGGTAATAAGATCTTCATTACTGCAGGTGATCACGATTGGAGTTCGAACGTTATTCACCTTGTTCTGGCTCGTCTACCCGACGCCCCTAAAGGCGTTAAGGGTATCAGCTTATTCTTAGTGCCCAAGTTCCTTCCAGATGCCAGCAATGAGCCTGGCGAGGCGAACAGCTTGTCAGTGGGAAGCATCGAACACAAAATGGGGATCAAAGCGAGCCCGACTTGTGTGATGAATTTTGACGGTGCAACGGGTTACCTTGTTGGTGAAGAAAACCAAGGCCTAGCATGTATGTTCACCATGATGAACGATGCACGCTTCCAAGTAGGTCTGCAAGGTTTAGGGGCGGCAGAAGCCTCTTACCAAGGCGCGCTGACCTATGCCCGCGAACGCGTTCAGTCTCGCGCACCTCAGGGAATTCAAAATCCAGAAGGCAAAGCAGACCCAATCGTCTTTCAACCTGACGTAGCGCGTATGTTACTAACGCAGAAATCACTGATTGAAGGTTGCCGTGCACTTTCACTTTTCTACGCAAAATTCATGGACGTAGAGAAGCTTGGTGAAGGCCAAGAAAAAGAAGATGCCGATAAGATACTTCAGTTTCTAACTCCAATCTGTAAAGCCTTTATGACGGATATGGGTCTTGAAACCACTAGTCTAGGTGTACAGGTATTTGGTGGTCACGGCTTTATTCGTGAATGGGGTATGGAACAACTTATGCGCGACGTGCGCATTGCTATGTTATATGAAGGTACCAACGGTATTCAGGCGTTAGACCTTATTGGTCGTAAGCTTACCCGAGATGGCGGCCAGATGATGGAAGCGACCTATAATGCGTTTAACGCTTTGGTTAGCGACATTCAAGACAGTGAGGCGAAGGGTCTGGCTCAAGGTATTCTTGATGACTGGCGTGCATCTTCAGCCGATTGCTTAGGTATGGATGCCACCACTGCTGCTGCAGCTGCTTGTGATTACCTAGCATACAGCGCCTATTCATTAATTGGTGTACTGTGGTACAGCATGGCCGACAAAGCGCAAGCTTCAGGTAACGCGGTACTTGCAGCGTCTAAGGTGAAGACACGTGACTTCTATATGGAACGTATCTTAGTGCGTCGCGATGCGCACAAAGCCGCTTATAAAGCTGGCCCTGACAGCACCCTTGCAATATCAGGTAATGAGTTTGATTATCTGTAAGCAGCTTGTATTTCTATAGCCCATGAAATATGGGTTTTGAACACAAAAAAGGTCACTATATGTGACCTTTTTTACTATGATTTGAACGACTCTATTAGTTGTTCGCTGCTACTTGTGTTGAAAACGTATCTGAAAACCAATCGTTAAGCATCGCTTTTTCATAAGAAAGCGATTCAGTGCGATTGCGGCGAATATTCGATTCCATAAAATCCATATCTTTAAGTTTCACATCTTCACCACTTAAGATGACCTGACCGTCAGCATTAGCCAACGAATAGCTGAAGGTCATTCTAGGAATATCAACGCGCTTAATGATACGGACGTCGCTACCGGCGCCGTCACCGAAGCCGACAAACTGGCTTGGCCAAACCTGACCAGCTAAATCAACATTTGTTACTGTCATTGACAGCACTTGCGACTCAGGTAAATCACTGGCCAAATCTACAATGTGTTCTTCAAGCTCTTGTAGCGTTCGTTCGCGGAACCGTTTACGAGATTCATTGGTTGGTCTTACATCGCTATAAGACTCAGGTTCTTCCCACGTTATCTTCACCTCAGCGGCTTGAGTGGGAGCAAAAACGGTAAGGAGTCCCACCGCTGTGGCGCAGCTTAAACAAGAAAAAGTACGTAATTTATTCACTTTTATGCTCCTAAATTCAGTCGTTTAAACTATGAGTTAGCAAGACATTTAGAGAAAGCTTAGCATGCAGCAATTGTCGGCTTTTATATCAGCTTTATATTTAACCAACCTGGTTAAAATTGGCTAGTCTCGCTTTGCTACTTGCATAACTGACGACTGTTTAATGATTAGGCATAGTTGAACGCGTTTAGTTCCCGTAAAGTTTGGGTTTATATCGTCATTTTCACAATAGGTGTGGTGGAAACGTTTCACGCTAGCGCTATCAGCTGTGATTTGTTTGACATAATTCTGCTGATAAGGCTTTAAAGGGCTTAGCTGTATATTTATTCTATCTTGTAAACTCTGCAGTTCTTTTCGCTCTGGAAGAGTAGCAACAGACACCAGCCATTCTGAAAGAGAGTTTTGAATATCTTCAAAGAGATACTGAACAAAAGGAGATCGCAGCACAATTACTAAAACAATAATTTCAGCAGCGATAATAAAGAACCTAAACATGACTTCTCAGCTAACTTCGACGGATGTTCACAACAAATAGCCCCCAAATGGGGCGGATTGAGACACAATAAGCGCCACAACTTTTTGTCAATTTACATTATAACAACGTCCACTGTACATGATTTGGGCGCTAATTAACCATACTATTGGCAATAATAGTTCGATAACTGATTATGAATAAATACAGTAATCTATACGCAGGTATATGTAGGGAGTGCTGAGCTTTGATTTACAAACTTTAATCGCTTTCAATACATGTTGAACGACCGATTACCTGCAACCTAAATTGCCGCGAATTTGAAATTTATAGCTAACATTTTGTATGTGAGCTCGTATAAGCTGCTTGTAAAAGTTTACATCAAAGCTCTATATCACCTCATTAAGCAAAATGAGTAGAAAACTTTCTGAAGTTTCAGTATTGACTGAAACTTTAAAAAGATAGACCATACGTCGCATTATTGATCTATATTAAACATGACGTGTTAAACGCAGTTATACTGCACAGGCAGTTTGTTACGTCACATAAGGTTAAGTTATGAATGAACAAATACCGGTAAAGACCGTCACGCCGGTAAAAGTACATAAACCCAAAGGGGGTCCTGAAGGTAAACGCCACGACTCTCGTAGCCGTATTTATGTGCGTGCTGTACAAGGCCCTTTAGAGACCTTTAGACGCATGTTTGGCCTTTTCTTTTTGGGCCTTTTTGCCATCATTCCATGGATTCAGTACAACGGCCATCAAGCCGTGCTGCTTGATATTGGCGAGCAGCGATTTACTATTTTCTCACTAACCTTATGGCCTCAAGACCTCACTTTACTGGCCTATATATTTATAGTTTCCGCCTTTGCGTTGTTCTTTGTCACCACTTTCGCTGGCCGCGTGTGGTGTGGATTTATGTGTCCTCAAACAACATGGGTATACATTTACACGTGGTTTGAAGAGAAGTTCGAAGGCCCGCGTAACAAGCGTATAGCGCTAGATGCTCGCAAAATGGATGTGGATAAGTTTTTGCGAAAGACGGCAAAGCATACCGCATGGGTTCTGGTAGCACTATTAACTGCGCTAACCTTCGTCGGCTACTTCACCCCTATTGATGCCCTGTTTGTTGACTTCGTCACATTTAACACCAGCTTCTGGGCAGGTTTATCGGTTATTTTCTTTGCCGTATGTACGTACGGAAACGCTGGCTACATGCGCGAAATCATGTGCACGCACATCTGCCCGTATGCGCGTTTCCAGTCAGCCATGTTCGACAAAGATACCTTTACTGTATCGTACGATGCAAAGCGTGGAGAGCAACGCGGCCCGCGACCACGCAAACTTAGTCACGAGCAAGTAAAGGAAAAAGGTTTAGGCGACTGTATAGACTGCAACCTGTGTGTTCAGGTATGCCCAACCGGTATCGATATTCGAAATGGCTTACAATACGAATGCATCAACTGCGGCGCCTGCGTTGATGCCTGTAACGGTGTTATGGACAAGATGGGCTATCCTAAAGGCCTGATAAGCTTTACCTCGGAAGAAGAACTTGCTGGCGGTAATACTCATATATTGCGCCCTAAACTAATTGGGTATTTTGTCGTACTTGTTGTTATGACCGGTTTACTATTCGCTAATATTTGGATGCGTAGCCCCACCGAAGTCGACATTATCCGCGATAGAAACTCGCTATACCGCGAAACGAATGAAGGGCTAATTGAGAACGTTTATACAATAAAAGTACTTAACAAAACTCAGCAAACCCAAACCTACTCTATTACTGTAAAAGGTTTGCCTGACTACAAGTACATTGGTGAGCAAACGGTAACAGTTGAAGGCGGTGCGGTGTATAGCACGCCAATTTCGGTTGCAACTGACGCCTATAATCTGGAAGATACGGTTACCGATATTTTTATCAGTGTAACCACCACTATTGATGGGGAAACGGTTACTGTTGATGAGCCAACCAAGTTCCTTTATCGATGACAGATTTTTCATTCTCTGGGCTTAGCCCAGACACCATATTAGATGCCCTGGAAAGTCAGGGCATTTTTCTTCAAAGCGGTTTGCTAGCACTAAATAGTTATGAAAACCGCGTCTATCAGTTTTTGGCTGAAGACGGTCAGCGCTATGTAGCAAAATTCTATCGCCCAGGTCGATGGACAGACGCTCAAATTCTTGAAGAACACGCGTTTGCTGCAGAGCTAATCGATAACGAAATTCCATTGGCTGCGCCCATTTCTCTCAATGGCAGCACGCTGCATCATCACACCGTGGCCGAAACTGACTATCGATTTGCGTTATTTCCTTCGGTAGGCGGCAGGCAATTCGAAAATGACAATCTTGATCAACTCGAATGGATGGGGCGTTTCATTGGCCGTATTCACCGCGTGGCCCATGCTAAAGGGTTTGCACATCGCCCCTCGATTGATATTGAAAGTTACCTCGATGAACCGAAGCAGGTGCTTACGCAAAGCACACTGCTGCCAGAGCATCTAAAGACAGCATTTTTTGCCATACTTAACCCCGTTATTGACGCCACGAAAAATGCGTATAAGCCAACATCTAGTATTCGGCTTCACGGTGACTGCCACCCAGGTAATATACTATGGCGCGATGGCCCTACTTTTGTTGATCTTGATGATTGCCGCATGGGCCCTGCTATCCAAGATTTGTGGATGATGCTAAGCGGCGACCGCCAACAACAGCTTTTACAGCTTGATACTTTGGTGGAAGCATACGAGGAGTTTCACCCGTTTGACACTGCACAGTTGCCACTTATTGAGCCCCTTCGCGCTATGCGAATGGTGCATTACATGGCATGGCTTTCACGACGCTGGGAAGACCCTGCTTTTCCGCGGGCATTTCCTTGGTTTGCTGAAGATAAATACTGGGAAGGTCAAATACTTGCTTTGAAAGAACAGCTATCGGCCCTTCAAGAGCCTCCACTGAAATTAGGATACTGAGCCAGCCCCTTTTTTGCTGAAAAAACGCTTTTTCGATGACCGTTGTCGTTAATCTTATGGTGGTTACGAAAAAGCGTAAGGTATAAGAAACCGTATTCGCTATCACTTTTTAACTTCGATATAATCGATGGAGTGTAGGTGCTCTTGTCTAACGCCATATTAACTACGGTGACAAGGGTTAAACGGGAAATCAGTGAAAAACTGATGCTGCCCCCGCAACGGTAAACTCAACGCGTTGTCGTTTTCTTTTCATACGCCACTGTCTTTTATGCGTTACATATTAAACGCCATTAGATGGGAAGGCAAAAGAGCTATTACATTTTTAGTAATGGTGAGTAAGCCCGGATACCGGCCTGTACTTCATGGTGTCGTTTGCTTGCTCACATCAGTAATTAAGCAAAAACGTGCACTTTCCCTAATCATGTGCTCGGGTGGAGCGCATCAAAGACAACATAAAAACCATGCGTACACATTTTACTAAAGCAGCCCTTAGCGCTGCAGTTATTTCGTGCTTAAGCACACCTGCCTTTGCTCAAACTTCTGACCAAGATATTGAAACCTTAACAGTAACAGGCACGCGTTTGCCTATTTCGTTAACCAAGCTTCCTGGTTCAGTATCGGTGCTAACTGAAAGCGACATTAAAGCTTCGGGCGCACTTCAACTTACCGATCTAATTCGCGGCCTACCTGGCGTTAGCTTGTCTCAGTCAGGCAGTCCTGGTGGCTTAACAGAGCTGCGCGTGCGCGGCGGTGAAACTAACCATCTACTTGTTTTAATTGATGGCGTTGTTGCCAACGACGTAGGCCAAGGAAGCCTAGTTGACCTTGCTCACTTAACTAGCGCAAACGTGGTGCGCATAGAACTTCTTCGAGGCCCGCAGAGCGCAAGATGGGGCAGCGGGGCTATCGGTGGTGTATTGAGCATTACTACGAAATCAGGCCAGTTTGCCGATAATGCGTCACACGTAGACTTCTCTGCTGGCGTTGGCACACAAGGTACGTTGCAGGGCAGCATGAACGCGCGTTCGCAAAGCGATAACGTAGGTATTTCTGCATACGCCAGCTACATACGTACCGACGGTGACAACGTATCTCGTGTTGGTAACGAAGATGATGGCTACGACAACCTGACCGCTGGCATTAATATTAATTATGCCGCAACGTCGGAGCATACGTTAATTGCTCACCTTCGCACGGTTCAGTACGAGAACGATTACGACGGCACTGATTTTGTGACGACAGGCCTTCCTGCTGACTCAGATAACGTGACGGATGGTTCACAAATTAGCGCGAAATTAAGATGGGAATTTGCTCCGGAAAATACAGGTTATCGCTCAGCGCTAAGTGCGCATTATCGCAAAGACGATAACGATAACACTGAGTCAGGTGCAGACACTGGCGGTACCACTGGTGAGCGCATAGAGTTAAACTGGACAGGCTTCTATACCATGGATAACTGGGAGTTTGCTGGCGGCGTTGAATACCTACAGCGCCTTTTTACCCAGCGCGGCCCAATTGCATTTGGCGATCCGAACCAGAAGCAGCACGACAATACTTATAGCGTATTTGCCGAGACAAATGGCCAGCTAACCGAGTCGCTAACCGCAACACTAAGCGCACGATTCGACAACAACAGTGAGTTCGACAATGCCGTAAGTTCTCGCGGTGGACTTACATGGCAGCTTAACGATTACTATGCTGTTTTTACCAGCTATGGTAGAGCTGTTAAAACTCCTACTTTTACCGAGCGTTTTGGTTACTTCCCAGCGAGTTTTATAGGTAACCCTAACCTTGAGCCCGAAACCAGTGAAGAATGGGAAGTGGGTGTTAAAGCGAGCTGGACATCATTGTCTGCGCAAATCAGCGCATACACTACCGATCTTGAAGATGAAATAAACGGTTTTGTGTTTGTATCTGACTTGGGGGCGTTCAGCGCAGATAATATTGACGGTGACAGTTCACGAGAAGGAATTGATGTAGAGCTTAACTGGGGCAGTGGCTATGGTGACCTTACTGCCGCCTATAGCTATCTAGATGCTGAACAAACTGACGGTGGTATCTCAAGCACTGAGCTGCGTCGTGCGCGTCATCAAGGCTCGTTAACTTACACCACTAACTTTGGGACAGAAAAGTTCAGATTTTACACTAAGCTGGCCTACACAGGAAGTCGTTACGATACTTTCTTCCCACCATTCCCTGAACCTTCTCAAACGTTAGCGCTTTCAGCTTATACCCTTGCTACAGTTAACTTGAGCTACCAGATAGACAAACAGTGGCAGGTATCTCTGAAAGTAGATAATGCGTTTGATACCGACTATGAGGATATTGTGGGTTATGCGGGTCAGGAGCGACGAGCGCTGTTTTCTGTTAACTACGCTATGTAGTTAATTTAGGCTTAGCCTAGCAATTTAATCGGCTACATCTTGGTGTAGCCGTTTTTCGTTCAATAATTTGACGTCTATTGTATTACTGTAGCTTTTACTTCTAATTATTATCATCTCTTTTACCGCCAATTTAGGCTTCAGATCGTTCCCTTTCTCACGTCTTATGGTCTACCCTTCGCAATTAATGTTATTCATATTCTATTCATAGTGAGAGGTTTATCCTGCGACAATCGTTTATCCTATCGCAGACAATGTTAACCTTGTCGCGTACTAAGACCTTGTTGCGAAACAGGTCCTAGTTAAGCGAATAAGGCTGTGATAATCTCAACTTTGATAATCGTTTTTTTAATACAGGATCATAATCCATGAAAAAGTTTGCAGTAATGTTTGTCATGGCAATGCTTTTGCCATTAACAGCTTGCGCTCAAGAGCCGGCATCTAAATGGAAAGAAGGTACGCACTATAAAGTGCTTGATAAAGAAGCCACAGATAAACCAGTCATTACTGAGTACTTCTCATTTTGGTGCCCACACTGCTTCCAGTTCGAACCAATCGTTGCACAAATTAAAGAAAAGAAAAGCGACGGTACTAAGTTCAACAAAGTACACGTAAACTTTATGCGCTTTACCGGCCCAGAAGTTCAGGACGATGCTACCAAAGCCATGCTTATTGCACGTGCAATGAAACAAGAAGACGCAATGAACGGTGCTATTTTTAACTATATCCACAAGCAACGTGCATCTATTACAGGCTTGAAAGACCTTCGCAATATCTTTGTTGTGAACGGCGTAGACGGTGAAGAGTTTGATAAAATGGCCAAAAGCTTTGGCGTGAACAGCATGGTGCGCAAGAATCAACAGCAAATTGATGAGTATCGTGAGCACCTAACTGGTGTGCCAAGCTTTATTATCAATGGTAAATATCAGCCTACGTTCACTGCTGACATGACCTTCGACGACATCGCTGACCTAATCGTGTGGCTATCTGAGCAAAAATAATTTGGTTAATATCCAATTTACTCATTAGACCTTGAATAATTAAATGGGCGCTCTGGCGCCCATTTTTTCGCCTTGGAGCATCCCAATGTATGCAGTAAGTGACTTTGCTGACTTTATCTGTGAGCTTGACCAACTAAAAGCAGTTAAGCGCCAGATCACCCTCCCCTGTGACAACTATCGACAGGAAAACTCCGCAGAGCACAGCTGGCATGTTGCATTAATGGCAAATATGCTAAGCGAATATGCGGCTAAACCTATAGATGTGACCCGCGTTATTCGCATGATCCTTATTCACGATATTGTGGAAATTGATGCTGGCGACATGTTTGCTTTCAATCATCAAACAGATCACGACGCACAAGCCGAGAAAGAGCTTGCTGCAGCCAAGCGCATTTTTGGGTTGTTACCAAGTCCACTTGATAATGAAATGCTTGAGTTATGGCTTGAGTTTGAAGCAGCCGAAACCGCAGATGCAGAATTTGCTAAAGCAATGGACCGAGTGCTACCTGTTTTCCAAAACATGAAAGACAACGGAGGAAGCTGGAAGCGTCACGGTATTGCAAGAGAGAAAATTGAGAAGCGTAATGCTCACCTTAAATCATGCGCACCCGCTTTATGGGACTACGTTATGCAGCAGCTTGATGTGGCCGTAGAAAAAGGCTGGCTAAGTCAGTAACGACTCAGCCAGATCTGTAGTATTAATTACAACATAACGTTGTAATAGTGTATTGCAATTAGAAGCGTGTACCAATCCACATCCAGAAGCGATTGGTATCCACCTTTATATCTCCCGCATCGTAAGTACCATACTTAATGCCAAAATTGTACTTACCTGCAAACTTCTTCGTATACTGCACATTAATTTCGCTGCCTAAGTCGTCAGCACCGTTACTGCTGTCGTCAGCGCTGAAATCGTGGTAAGCCAAAAGCCATTTACCACCAGCTAGCCCACCCGATAGAGATAACTTAAGATCTTTTAAGCCCTGTGCTGGCGTGCCCAAGAACTGATCAGTCCAACCGTTGAATTTGTGCAGCGTAGCTAGCGGCGTTGCAAACCCGTACAACCCATCGTCAGAACCTAGTATTTCGTAATCGACCTTAGCCGTCACGCCAGAAAACGTGGCTGCGACATACGCATTTAAATAAGAGGCGTCAAAGTCGGTGGCCGTTTCGCCCGCGCCAGCTTCGCTTGATTGCGTGGCAAACTCACCACCGTAAGCCCAACTCACGCTCTCACCTTTCATCTTTCCATCGTAGCTCACGCCATACGTGTCCAACGCGTTATCCGTGTCGTTGTCCACTTCTAAAAGGTAAGCGTAGGCCACAAACTTGCCAATTTTAGATTTATAAGTAGCATGAAGAATATGATCTTTAGAATCTAAATCTGCCGCCTCAGCAAAAATGCGGTTGCGTTTGTAAAGATAGCTATAGAATAGTTCTAGATTGTCTGTTGCCGCATATTTAGCGCTTACGGCATCAAAGGTCTGGCGGTCTTGTCGCCAGCCAACGTGGCCAACAAATCGATGGTCATCCAACGTAATCACTTGTCGCCCTACTCTGGCGGTAAAGTTATCCGCCTTATACTGAATAAAAGCTTGATCAACTTCGGTGGTTTCAGGGTCGGCAATGACCGAATACTCACCTACGTTAAAGCCAGTAGGCCCCACAGTAAACTCATCTTGCCCAAGTACAATACGACTGTCTTCAACCTCAGCGGTAAATGAGAAACCATTAACGCTACCCGAACTAAACCCTAAACGCGTACGCAAAGTCAGTGCACTTGCGTCTTCTAACGCATTGTCTTGATCAACAGCTTCGTAGCGTAAATTCAGATCAGCCCATGCCTTTGAATCGCTTAATGCGCTGTGAATGTCAGCGGCCATTACGCTTCCACCCAATACTGTCATAACAGATGCTGTTAGCATCTTAATGCCAAAGTTTTTTAACGTGTTCATGTGTATTCCCTATTGGTATTGATGAGGGCCTGCTGGCTTTTGCTGTACATTTTTTGCAGCGGTCTGTGCGCCATCTAGGCAAGGCGGATGTTTGACGGTTTAGTGGTTCTAAATCGAAAACATTCAAC
>NZ_CACSIH010000260.1:0-26988 GCF_902705805.1 Alteromonas alvinellae
AATTTCATTCAAGTATGATTTTGCCCTGATTGAAAGAGGACTTTTGACACAGCTAATTGTTAGAAAATTCGCGAAACATGTTAAGGTGGTAAGTACACATTGAAAGTTGTAGGGGCACCTAGCGTCGATACTCTGGTGGTATCGGCAAATCCCGTTTAAGAGGCTTAGGTCGTTTGCCCTTACCTGCTTTGTGCGCTCTTAACTGATAAACGTGCGCCAGCACCTGCGCTACCGCCATAAATAAGGCGTTCGGAATTTCATCGTCCACTTCAGTGGAGTAGAAAATGGCGCGTGCAAGCATGGGTGAAGGAATTAGCGGCACATCGTTGGCGGTAGCAATTTTTCTGATGTGCATCGCCAGCTCGTCAGCACCTTTAGCGACCACAACCGGCGCCCTAACCCCTTTTTCGTCATATTTAATAGCAACAGAAAAGTGAGTAGGGTTGGTCACTACAACGTCTGCTTGCGGTACTTCCTGCATCATGCGCTTGGTTGCTGCTTGATATTGCAAACGGCGAATTCGACCTTTAACCATAGGGTCGCCTTCCGCATTTTTCCGTTCGTCTTTCACCTCTTGCTTGGTCATCTTCATTTCTTTGTTGTGCTTATACATTTGGTAAGGCACATCAATGAGCGCGATGGGGATCATGCCGCACACCAGAATAAGAAACGCCCACTTGAGCATGTCGAGTGCGTGAAAGATGTTTCCCGGATAAAGCTCCATATCAAGGTGAAGCGCTTCGTCTTCAAAGAACAGTAACGCCCCAATAGCCATGCCGATTATGACCACCACTTTTGCGATAGACTTTAATAACTCTACCAAGCCGTTCATGCCGAACATGCGCTTGAAGCCTTGAATAGGGCTCATTTTTGAACCCTTAGGCTTTGCCCCTTCCCAGGTAAAGTTAAAACCACCAAGCGCGATAGAGCCATAGATGCCCGCTATCATTGCCACAACCATGTATAGCAGCACGGCAGGGCCTACCGCCGAAAAAGCTTCCCCCCATGCGCCAAACATGTGGGTGATATCATAGGTTTCGTCACGAGAGAGAATGAACATTCTCTGAGTAAGTTTAAAAACAGATTCAGCAATCCACCCGCCCACAAACAAGAACATAAAAGCACTGACGATAAGTACTAGGGTCGTAGAGAGTTCACGGGATCGGGCTAGCTGCCCTTTTTTTCGGGCATCTTCGAGTTTTTTCCCCGTGGGGTCTTCTGTTTTTTCGCTTGAATCTGCCATGTTTTCCTACGAACAAATATTCAATAGTTCACACATAAACTGTTCGGCTCTAAACCATTGGGTTTCGAAGTGTGCAGTAAAGTTATCAAGTGTTATCCAAATAATCAGTAATCCCATTACCTGAGCAATGGAAAAACCAATACTAAAAATGTTTAGCTGTGGTGCAGCTTTGGTCATTACGCCAAACGCCAAGTTCACGATAAGCAGCGAGACGATTGGCGCAAGGGAAAGGGTCACTGCCGATATGAACATCCAGCCGGCCCAATGGGCAATATCGCGAAACTGTTCACCGGTCCACCATGCTTCGCCTATGGGAAACGCCTCAAAGCTCATGACTATCATTTGGATCATGGACAAATGCCCATCCAAGGTCCAAAACAATAAGGTCGCTAGTATCAGATAAAACTGGCCGACTGCGGGCACGTTAATACCGTTTACCGGGTCAACGATTGACGCAAACCCCAAACCGGTTTGCATTGCTATAATTTGACCTGCAAGCACGAAGGTATTGAGCACCATCATTGATATAAAACCAATAGCAATGCCTATTAGCAACTGCTGAATAACGATTAAAAATGTGCCCACATCCACCAAATTTTCTATGGGTGACGGGGGCACTACCGGCATGATAATGAGCGTGAGCATTATACCCAACAAGGCTCTTACCTGCGGCGGAATGGATTTAGCACTCAAGCCAATCATGGCCACGAATAAGCCGCTAATGCGCATAAACGGCAGCAGCATGTCTGCTAGAAATTGATTGATGGTCGCAAGTTCGACTTCCACAGCTTTAGCCTTCTATCCCACAACCTGCGGGATCATATCAACCATTCTGAAAGTAAAGTCCATAAGCTGTTGCACCAACCAGTTTCCGCCCCAACTCAGCGCGAGAAGCGTTACAAGTAAGCGGGGCAAGAAACTCATGGTCTGTTCGTTGATACTGGTCGCCGCCTGAAAAACAGCAACAACTAGACCTACGATCAAGCTTGGAACAATCACCGCAGATACTAACACGATAACCATGAACATGGCTTCTCGCAGTATTTCTACAAAGGCTTCTGGTGACATAAGCCCTCCTAGACGCCCATACCGAAACTGGTCGCCAACGTACCGAAAATCAGGTTCCAACCATCAACCAACACAAACAACATGAGCTTAAACGGCAAGGATACAATCATAGGTGAAAGCATCATCATACCCATAGCCATCAATATAGACGCTACCACCAAGTCAATAATAAGAAAGGGAATAAATAGCATAAAACCAATTTGAAACGCGGTTTTAAGTTCACTGGTTACAAATGCGGGAATAAGTATGGTTAGCGGTACCTCATTGGTATCGGCGTATTTTCCTTCATCACCGGCTATCCGTACAAACGTTTCTAGGTCTTTTACCCGTGTTTGTGAAAGCATAAATGCGCGCATGGGGCCTTTGGCTTGCTCAAGAGCATCTAAACTGGTGAGCTGCTCGTTAAGGTAGGGCTGTAAAGCTCGCTCGTTCACCTCTTCAAATACCGGCGCCATAATAAACATGGATAGAAACAAACTAACGCCAATGAGTATCTGGTTTGACGGTGATTGCTGTAAGCCTATCGCCTGACGCAGAATCGACAACACCACGATAATACGCGTGAACGAGGTCATCATCATGATAAACGCAGGAATAAGGCTTAGCGCTGTCATAATAAACAGCGCTTGAAGCGTCATGGAGTAGTCTTGAGAACCATCTTGATTGGTTGTAACCGTGACGGCTGAAATTCCCTGCTGAGCATAAGCAGGCTCAACGAGACATAATAAAGGTAGTATTAAAAGTAGCCAGGCAAACTTACGCATCTCTCGACTCTTCCTTTGTTTTATTCTTTTCTATATTGGGGTTGAGCTTTCCCGCCATGGCAGCAACAAGCTTTTGCTTAAAGGCATCGGCACCATTTTGTTGCTCGCCTGTGGTTTTATTTACACCTTTCACAGGTATATCGAGATTTTTATCTAATTTGCTTAAATGAGAGATGTTGTGACTGGTCACGCCAATAAGGTGCTGTTCTTCACCTACCTGAATCACCATGATTTTTTCTTTTGTGCCAACAACCATGCTGGCCGCGACTTTCATTTGATTTCCCCCCATGGCAGTGACATTAAATCGACGCATCACATAAGCAAGGGCGAAAATCACGCCAACAACGACAAGTAAAGAAAGGAAAATTGACAGTACCGACGTGGGATTGGTGATTGACTGGGTCGACTGCGCGACGGCTATCTGGCTAAATAAAAGGGGCAGCATTGCGCAACCCCTTAGTTTATAAGAAGTTTTATCTGAGCTTCTTGATTCTCTCAATTTGACTAATAACATCCGTTAATCGAATACCGAATTTGTCGTTGACCACTACTACTTCTCCATGAGCAATCAACGTGCCATTAACTAATACATCTAGTGGCTCACCGGCAACACGATCCAGTTCCACCACAGAACCCTGGTTCAACTGTAGCAGATTTCGGATACTTATTTGACTACGACCGACTTCCATCGAAATAGTCACAGGTATATCTAGAATGGTATCTAGCTTTTTCTTTTCTTCTTGCGTAATCGGCGCGTCGTCAGTTAATTCGTCAAGTTCAGCAACTTGTACGTCTTCGTTATCGCCAGCCTCTTGTTCCGCTTCAGATTCGGCTTGTTCGGCCATTGCCGCTGCCCAATCGTCCATACCGTCTTCACTCATGGGAACTCCCCTCTACCTTACAGGTCTTCTTCGAGTACTTGCAGTTCTGCGTCATTATCAATAATGCGCCCACCGCGGGTTAATAACTGTAGCTCAGACTTCACTGAAGTCGGTCTTGCAATCTTCTCTACAATTTTCAGTGCCAAATTGTCGCGACTGCGACCTAATTTAGCCCTGAACGTGGGTAAATCTTCAATTAATACTGTGATGGTTTCTGGCATCTCCACAGGGATGATATCGCCAGGTTTAAACTCCATCACATCGCGAAGCGGTACATCAACGTCTAGCATATGCGTAGTTAACGCTACTTTAACGTCCATGATTTCATCGCGAAGCGCCTTACTCCAACGTAAGTCTGTATCTTCTTTATCGCTTTGAACACCCGCATCTAGCAATTCGCGAATGGGCTCTAACATTGAGTATGGCAGCGACACGTGGAAGTCGCCACCGCCGCCATCTAGTTCGATATGGAACGAGCTGATGACCACCACCTCGGTCGGGCTCACAATGTTCGCCATCGCAGGGTTTACTTCTGAGTCCAAATATTCAAACGACACATCCATGACCGGTGCCCAGGCTTCTTTATAATCTTCAAAGATTATTTTAAGCAGCATCTGGATAATACGGCGTTCCGTTGGCGTAAACTCACGGCCTTCAATTTTCGCATGATAGCGACCATCGCCACCAAAGAAGTTGTCTACCAAAATAAATACCAAACGGGCTTCCATGGTAATAAGCCCCGTGCCTTTAAGTGGACGGAAACGCACCATGTTCAAACTCGTTGGAACGAATAATGTGTGAATGTATTCGCCAAACTTAATCATCTGAATACCGTTAATCGATACTTCAGCTGAACGTCGCATCATGTTGAACAAACTCACACGCATGTGACGTGCGAAACGTTCATTAACGATTTCAAGCGTAGGCATACGCCCACGCACAATTCTGTCTTGCGAGGAGAAGTCGTACTCGAGCGTAGAAGCATCAGAGTCGCTGCCGCCGACCTCTTCTTCTTCTACATCATCTACCCCGTGTAATAGGGCATCGATTTCATCTTGAGATAATAAATCACTCACCGTCTTCTACCTTACTTAGTCAATGCATTACTGCATGACAAACCCAGTGAACAATACGCGCTCAACTACATCGCTGCCCGTAATGTCCTTTAATGCTTTCTGCACTTCGGTTACCGCCTGCTCGCGAAGCTCTATTTTACCGGCTTCAGTAACCAGATCGTCTGCATTTGAAGTACTAAAAGCCTGTAGTAATGTCCCTTCAATTAGCGGAATATGCGTCTTTGCTAACTCTTCGTTATCAGAACCACGTACTAATAGCTGCACTTTAATTTGAACCAATCGGTCTCTTCCCGAACCCGGCACGTTAAAAACGAAAGGTCTCGGCATAGCAACATAAAGTGCCGTACCAATTTCAGCGTTACCTGTACTCGCTGCCGGCGCACTTGCAGCAGCTGCTGCAGCATCAGCTTCAGCCAATTCCTCAGCAGCAGGCTCATCGCCACCCGCGAAAAGCAAGAAATAAGCGGCAGCCCCGCCGCCTACAAGAACCACAGCGATAATGATGATCAACATCATTTTGCCTTTCTTCTTACCGCCTTCTTCTACCTGTAACTCTTCATCAGCCATGTGTAACTCATCAGTAATATTAAGAAAAAACGTATTATCAATGTTCCACCGCAAATGGCAATGCCATAATTCGTATCTACAGATGGTCAACACTGTAGCAGCAACAATTAACTCGCAATATGCAGCGTTTCATCGAACTATTCGTTCGGAATTAAACGAATACTCCAAACATAGCAGTCTTAAAATAATCTCACCATGCTACCTATTGATAATAGTTTTGCCCTGTCTTAAGCGTAGAAATCAATTCCGCCCTTGGCTGCCCGCGTCACTGATTGCTCGACAATCCGCGTTTCGTCTACATCGTCTAAACCGTCATTTTCTCCGCGGTTTCCGGCGCCATTTCTACTGCCACTGTTTTCTGCAAGTTGCTGGCCATTTTCGTTACTTGAAGAATTATCTTTTCTTACTTGCGCATCACCCAATTCAATGCCTTGTTCTGAAAGCATATCTCGTAGTTTTGGCATGGCATCAGCTAGCGCCTCCTTAGCTTGTTGAGACTGCACAACGAAACTCACGCTTGCCGCGTCACCTGCGACGTTTACCCGCACCTGCATGCTTCCCAACTCAGGTGGATCAAGACGGATTTCAGCCATAGTGTTACGCGCATTCACCATCCAGCGAATTTTTTCGTTTAGCTGTTGCTGTCCTTCTGGCTTATGAATATTGACCGCTTTATCAAAGCCCTCAAACTGCTGTTGAGATTTTGACGCTTCAGCGCGAAGCTGTGAGTTTTCTTGTATTACCGTATCGGTTTGTCCTACCATACTTGCAAAAGCCTGTTGAGCACTGGCTTGCGTTTGCGTCATTAAGTTTAGGAACTGACTCGCTTGGTTATCGACCCTAGCCGTCATTGAAGCAATTACGTCGGTGCTTACTGCCGCCTCTTTTGCGGCTTCAGCCACAATAGCTGACAAATCAATGCCGGGCTCTCTGCCTTGTTGAACTTGTTGCTGGAATTCATTGATACCGGCAATGATGTTTGTCTTCACAGCTTGTTGTTGTGCACCACTTGGCATGGCCGCAACCACCCGCTCTGCAAATGCTTCTGTCGCTCTCTGAGCGCTTTGTGGGGAGAGTTCACTCAGAGCTGTTAATAAATCAGCAGTTGAATCACCGGTTATTTCAAAGCTAGAATTTTGAGGTACCGCACTTTGTACACTCATCATCGGTGCATTGTCAGATGCTGTTACCTTATTTTTGTCTGCTCCGCTAGTATTTACATCACCACTTTCCAAAATGGCTCCGTCAATAGCTACTTCAGCGGCTATATCTGTGGTTGCGTCAGAATACATTGCTTCTAATTGAGAGCTGGCTTCGTCCGAAGATAATTGCTGCATCGCTTTAAGCTCATCAGATAACAGGCTTAACACAAGAGATTCATCTGCTGTATTTTTACTATCTGCCAGTGCTTCCTCAGCCCCCTCGCTCATGCCTTGCTCTACATAGGGATCGCTTTCTTTTTGCTGAATGAGTTGTGCAATTAGCGCAGAAAGTTCATTGGCATTTGAATCTAACTTATCATTAGCAAAAATTTTTGATTGTTCAGCGTTAGCTTCGCCGTTAGCGTCATTTTGTTCACTACCGGCACTATTTTGCTCGTTTTCTGCGCCAATCAATAGGTCAGTTAAAAAACTCAGTGCTTGTTGTGCGTCAGTCGAAAGGGATTCGATAGCGATATCCCCCTCACTGTTGCCACTTTTAAGCTGAGAAAGTAAATGTGCCATTACCGAGGGCGCGTCGCTGGCATCTATAGTGTCTGGGATCTTCCAAAGCTTTCCGTTTTCTTTTACAGAAATAACATTAACCGTCTCATCTAAAATTTCAGAAATACCATTGGTTGCTCTATTACCTGGTTGCCCTTGAGTTTGCTCTTTGCTATCAGCCTTACCAAAGCGATCTGCTAGGGTTTCAACATAGGCAACCCAGTCTGGCTCTTCATCAGATTTGTCCGGCTTTCCATCTGGCGTACCCGGCGTGGTAATGACGCCAGCCTCTGCATCTTTTTTGCCGCCTTCACCAATAACAAATTCAAATTCGATGGCGGCTTTTTGTTCAACGCCACCTTCAGCATCTTCTACGAGCAAATTAGCACTTTCTTCTTCACCCCTCGGGCCCTGCGCCTCTTCAGCTTCGGCTACTTCTTTTCGAGCAAAGGCTGCGTTTTCTTCTTTTGTACCTGACGCTGACTCTCCAGGGTTGTCTGATACTTTCTTTTCAACAGGAAGATTGGTGTGCCCGGCGTCCCTGTCTTTACTCTTCTTCACCATTTCATTAGAAACTGAAGTGTTATCAGATGAGCCTGTCGAACGGGTTGTCTCTCCGGACTGAGAACTTAATGTTTCTTTGCTATTTAAGACAAAGTCAGGTTTGCTCGATTTCGCTTCTTGATAAAGTCGATTGAATGCTTGGTTGTTTTCGCTATTCGCTTGTTGTTGCGTACCAATACCCGTTTCAACCGCTTTAGCTGTGCTAGAAGCAGAAAAAGGTAATGCGGCAATGTCTGTTTTATGTGCGGCAACTTGTTGCATATTGTCCTACCGTCCTACATTTATATCGTCTTTCACCAAGAAGACGTAATGTGATGCGAATTAATCACTGGGCGTTATATTTAAACAGACCAAGAGAAGTAGATCGCAACCCCACCAACGCTTATCCTAATTTCAATCACTTAGCCCTGCTCCGATACCCTTTGTGGCTATCGTTCGGTACTAGCTATATGCTCGCTTTAGTTGAATTTCGTACTATATAGCTCGCGTAGAACTTCAAACGTAAGCTGTTAAAGCTTAATAACCAGGGCACTGAAATTATGGCGCGCTGTTACATTTCATATTGATTTAGCAAGGGTTGAGCCAAAGTGGATCAAGGCTATACTATTTATTAGAAAGGAGAGCGCTTAGCTCTGAAAAATCGTTGAGCAGCAAACTCATCCATCATGGCCTGTTCTGCTTTGGCCTCTTTTTTCTGTTCTACCAACTTTTTCTTATCAAGTAATAAGGTTACGGCTTTCACTTTTTGCTGTTGCTTTAACCACATTTGCTTACGCTGGTCTGCAGCCATCTGCGCCCGAGCAATCACTTGCATCTGCTGCTCACACGCTTTGTCTAGTTTTCCAACAAAGGATAAATGTTGCTGATAATAGGTGGCGGTAACACCTGCTTGACCGGTTTGCTGAATGCCTTTTATGTAGTCAATGCGGTACTGCTCAAGACTGGTCAGCTTTTGCTTTTGCTGATTAACGTTCTGTTGAGCCTGTTTGTAGTATCGGGCTTCTCGCTGCTCTTTTTCGCGCTCGAATTCGGCTAAACGTTCTAGTTGTTTAGACATTATGCGATACCTTTTGGAAAGTTGATGACTGCTGGATCATAGGCAAGCTAACTTGCTGTGCAGCACTAAGCATTAGCCTTGCCCCAAACCTTTAGCTAGTGCAGCCATGCCTTCTAAGCTCTCGTCATAAGGTATGACTTGTTTCATTTCCTGTTGCAATAAAGCGTTGATTGCGGGCTCTGCGCGAATAGCGAGATCAATACGCGGGTCTGATCCTTTCGCATAGGCGCCAATAGAAATAAGATCTTGGTTTTGTTTGTAGTTTGAATAAACTTGTCGAATACGACGCGCCATCAATTGATGCTCTTCGCTCACGACCATAGGCATCACACGGCTTATTGACGCTTCGATATCAATAGCAGGGTAATGACCGCTATCAGCGAGGGTTCGCGACAACACCACGTGACCATCCAAAATTGCGCGAGCAGCGTCAGCAATCGGGTCTTGCAAATCGTCACCTTCGGTTAGCACCGTATAAAAAGCTGTTATAGAGCCCTGTCGTTCACTGCCGTTACCTGCACGTTCAACTAGTGCGGGCAGCCGAGCAAACACCGAAGGTGGATAACCTTTTGTGGCCGGAGGCTCCCCCACTGCTAATGCAATCTCACGCTGCGCCATGGCATAACGGGTTAATGAATCAATCAACAACAACACTTTCATGCCTTTATCACGAAAATACTCAGCAATGGTTACCGCCGTCTCGCAGCCCTTTAACCGCATGAGCGGTGAAGTATCAGCTGGCGCTGCCACTACAACCGCCCGTTGGCGTTCTTCTTCTGTGAGGATTTCGTGGATAAACTCTTTCACTTCTCGGCCACGCTCACCTACAAGCCCAACAACGACCACATCGGCTTCACAGCCTCGGGTCATCATGCCAAGTAGCACACTTTTACCCACGCCACTCCCTGCAAAAAGCCCCATACGCTGACCTACGCCAACCGTATTTAAAGCGTTGATGGCACGTACGCCAACATCCATTGGGGTGTTGATTGGACGGCGAATGAGCGGGTTCATAGGCGGACGCGTAGTGGGAGCGCGGGCTTCGGCATTGATTTCGCCCAGTCCGTCGAGTGGCTGACCGTTGCCATCAACTACACGTCCCAACAGTCCCATACCCACAGGCAAACCGCTTTGCCTGTTTAACGGCATAACGCGACTCCCTGGCACGATACCGCGAACCGCTTCTGTGGGCATTAAGTAGGTAATATCGTCACCAAAACCAACCACTTCAGCTTCTATTTCGCCTTCGATGGTTTGTACTAAACATTGACTTCCCACCGGCAGCTGGCAACCTACTGCTTCAAGGGTAAGCCCTATGCCCCGGACTAATTTTCCCGCCGCTACAACAGGTGGCGATGTCACTTGTTTAGTCAATGATTCAAAATGGGTATGCCAAGGGCTAGTCATCTGACAAACCTTGGTTTAGTAGAAATTTATCGATAACGTCTCGACATCGACGTTCAATCGACACATCAACCGCGTTTTGCGCAGTGGTAATATCGCAGCCACCTCGTTCCATTGCTGGTGCTTCAACCAAATTCCAGCCTTTTTTGGTAATTTCCTCTTCGCCAAAATGCGCTTTTACCAATTCAATATCTTCAGGATTCATATGAATTTGATAGTCAGCTTGATTAATTGGTAGCGCCTTAATACCTTCACTTAACGCCTGCACTATAACCTGTTGGTTAGTGCTTACCTCTGTTTTGATAACTGCTTTTGCAAGGGTTACGGCAAGTTTTACCAATTGATCTCGGGTTTCATCATTGGCTTGCGAAAGTGGGTCGTGAAATTTTTCAGCAAGCATTCGCCACACTTCAGCTTGTGCTGTCATTTGCTGACGGCCTTCTTCTACTCCTTGCTCAAGGCCTTCGCTATGCCCCTGCTCTTTACCTTCAAGTAAACCAGCTTCAAGACCTTCTGCTTTGCCTTCCTCAAAACCTAGCTGTTTGCCTTCCTGATAGCCTTCATCATAGGCAGCCTGACGTATGGCTTCTATTTCTTCAGCAGTGGGGGGCTTAATCTCTTCCTCAACTTCAGGCGGCTCGTACTTCCAGTCAGAACGTTTGTTAAGCGCGTTGGTCGGCTCGTTCTCTCGTGGGGCAGTAGGGTCGTCAACGAAAGGTAGGTCCCATTTTTTAGCTTCATTTACTTCGTTTTCGCTGAAACTTTTTTTGGCAGTCATATGTTTACCTAGGCTAAATAAGTAACGGGATTAGCGTTCTTATAAGAACTCTTCGCCACCGCCACCACCAAGCATGATTTCACCAGAGTCAGAAAGTCGACGGGCAACAGAAAGGATCTCTTTCTGCGCTGTTTCTACTTCACTAATTCGCACAGGACCAAGCGCTTCCAAGTCATCATTAAGCATTTCAGCAGCACGCTTAGACATGTTGCGCATAATTTTGTCTTTAAGCTCTTCGTCAGCACCTTTAATAGCCTTAAGCAGCGCGTCTTGCTGTACTTCGCGCAGTATGGCCTGAATACCCTTGTCGTCTACATCGACTAAGTTGTCGAATACAAACATCAGGTCTTGGATTTGCTGACTCATTTCTTCGTCTTGCTCGCGAATAGCATCCATCAACTGGCCTTCTATCGCAGTATCTAGATAGTTCATGATGTTCGCTGCAGACTTCAAGCCGCCCATTTTGGCTGCTTGTGTACCCGCTTGACCTGCAAACTGTTTCTCCATGATTTCGTTTAGTTCTTGTAGTGCAGCTGGCTGAACTTCTTCTAGGTTTGCGATACGCATTAGCAAGTCGAGTCGAACCTTTTCCGGGAACTGCGCCAAAATCTCTGCACTTTGTTCAGGCTCTAAATAAGACAAGACGATAGTTTGAATCTGCGGGTGCTCGTTACGAATAATGCTGGCTACCTGCTTAGAGTCCATCCACTTGAGAGAGTCAAGGCCTTTAGCGCCGCTGCCCATAAGGATCTGGTCGATAAGGTTTGCCGCCTTATCTTCACCTAGTGCAGCCGTTAATGCACGTTTTACGAAGTCTTGGCTTTGGAAACCAATGGTGCTGTAGTTTTGAATCTCTTCGATGAAATGCTTATGAACCGACGTAATTTTGGACTGGGTCATATCGTCCACTTTGGCCATTTCAGTACCCAGTTTTTGTACCTGTTTAGGCTCTAAGTGTTTTAATATCTGCGCCGCATCTTCTTCTGACAAGCTCAACAATAAGATGGCCGCTTTTTCTACGCCTTCTAATTTACTGACGTCATATGACGGTTCTTCAACATTGGCAAGTTCTTCAGCCATAATCTTATCTCACTACTCGTCTTGCATTAACCAGCCCTTCACAACTTGGGCTGATAATTCAGGTTCATTGGCTACTAGAGCGCGTACAGCTTTAAGTACATCTTCATCTTTGTGCAAGTCAGGCAACATAAGTGAGCCATCAGGCGCAAAGCCCACCTGCCCTTCGTCAAAGTCAGACGTTAACATGCTAATAGTGTCATCGCCTAAGTCTAAGCCTTCATCTGCATCAAATTCATCGGCGTCGTTCGACTCATCTGGGTTGATAAGACGACGCAGCATAGGTCGAATTACAAAGATGATAAGTACTATTATAACCAAACCGCCAACAACTAGTTTAAGAATTGGTAGGAACCCAGGCTGTTCCCAGAGAGGCGCATCTTCAATTTCGCCTGCGTCCATCCGAGTAAAGGGAACGCTTACTACTTCTAACGAATCACCGCGGGTAACGTCAAAGCCGATGCCTCCCTGTAAAAGGCGACGAATGTTCAGAATCTCTTCTTGTTTACGCGGTGTTGGTGTCATCGCACCGTCTTCACCCGCGACTTGGGTATAGTCAACCGCGACAGACACGCTCAATCTGCGGATAACCCCTGTCTGTTTCTTGGTATGACTGATAGTGGTATCAAGTTCATAGTTGCGTGTTGATTCTTTCGCTGTGCGGCCAGGCATAGTTTGCTGACTACCGCCCACGGCATTTTCAGGAATATTAGAATCAAGCGGAGGCTGATTTGATAATGCCCCCGGAATACCGCCAACACCGCCACCTACGCTATTTTCTTCCATGATCATTTCGCTGCGAACTGCAGGTAAATCTGGGTTGTAGCTTCGCTGTGTTTGTTCCATTGCAGTAAAGTCCATAGTAACGTCAGCTTGCGCCGTGTAGTTACCTATACCCAATACTGGAATCAATATAGCGTCAATTTTTTCGAGATACTCTTGCTCGCGCTGGCGTTCGATTTCATATTCTTTTCTGGCACGGGCACTCATTGAATCTTGTGAACCCGAATTAAGCAGGCGGCCATTGCTGTCAGTTACCGTTACTTTAGAGGGCTCCATGTTTTGCACTGCAGACGCCACGATATCGACAACAGCATCAACCTCTTCACCGGCAATTACGGCACCGCGCTTAGCCGTTAGCACAACGGTTGCCGACGCTTTCTTCTCTCTTCGCGCAAATACATTTTCTTTTGGCATCGCCAGCAATACTCGGGCTTTTTGAATACTTGCGATATCTTCGATGGTCGAGGCAATTTGCTGCTCGCGAGCGTGTTTTAGACGTTCCATTTCAACACGCTGGCTAACACCAAACCCCATGTCCTGCATGATGATATCGGTACCTGCATCCGAGGTTTTAGTTAACCCTTGGCGTGTCATACCTAAGCGGATATTTTGGAATTCGTCACTTCTTACGTAAACAATATTGCCCTCAAGCTTATAGTCGATTTGGTTTGCATCCATATAATCGAGGGTTTCAATAAGCTCTTGGGTTTCCATTTTCGCAAGGGGGCGGTAATCAGGTTCTTGCGACCAGATAAGAATAAAGATAGCGATGGCGACGCAGATTACCAAAACAACCACAAGGGCCATTTGGCGCATCATATCTGCGCTACCTAAAGTGTCCATAAAACCAGATTTGTTTTCCGGCTCATTGTCCATTGATTGGTTTTGATCAGGAACCGTAAGGTTTGTACCTGTAGCTTCAGCCATAACCTACTCCACCTACACCGGCATGTTCATTATTGTTTTATAGGCTTCAAGTACTTTGTTTCGTACTTGAACAGTGGCTTCAAAAGCAATGCCCGCCTTTTCTTTCGTCAGCATAACTTGAGCTAGGCTTAAGTTAGGGTCGCCCATTTCAAAACGCTGCTGCGCATCCTTTGATTCAAGCTGCATGCCGTTTACACCATCTACCGCATTCTTAAGCATGATCGAGAAATCACTTGACGAGCTATTAACTTCGCTAAGCGGCTGCTGTTGAGGCTCATTAACCTGAAGACGAGTTTGCCCAATCATGTTCTGCATTTCTTGATACAAACTATTGGCTTTAACGTCCATAACCACTCCTAGTGCACTTTCGAGACCGCCTGAACATCGGCGTATAACTTATGTATAAAGGGGATTTAGCAAAGTGCTTGCCAACTTTAAAAACCCATATATATCAAGAGGATAAATCGAAATCGAGAGGGTTAGCCAAATTTATGGCGTTTAACTTAGAGTGAGCAACAAAAAACCGCCGCCTTCTTAACAACAGAGGCGACGGATAAGGACGAGGAAACCGAAAGTGTAGAAAGCGACCTTATGCGGGCACTTCAATGCCGTCTTCACGCATGCGCGCCAGTTTATAACGAAGGGTTCGAGGGCTTATACCTAGCTTTTCTGCTACATCCTTACGCTTACCATTACACGACACCAAAGTATCAAGAATAATTTGGTGCTCCTGATAACGAAGCTCTGAGCCGAGTTTGTTATCTTCAACCTGCTCTTGTACACCTTCAAGCGGGGCTAACATGTCTTCGTCAATCATTAGATCGCTGGCATCTATTTCATTGTTTTCGCAAAGAATTAGCGCGCGTTGAACCACATTTTCCAGCTCACGAACATTACCGGGCCAACTGTACTGGGATAACTTATTGCGCGCTGCAGCACTTAACCTGATGGTACCTAGCCCTTGTGAACTGGCGTGACGCTGCACAAGATGCTCCGCAAGCGGAACAATATCTCCTGGACGTTGAGCCAAAGGACGCCATTCAATAGGGAAAACATTTAAACGGTAGTATAAATCTTCTCTAAATTCGCCTGCATCTACTGCTTTTCTTAAATCTCGGTTACTAGTGGCAATGACACGCACATTGAGTTTGACGGTTTTCCGTCCGCCAAGGCGTTCTACTTCACGCTCTTGTAACACGCGCAGTAATTTAGCCTGCAGTGCCAAATCCATCTCAGTTATTTCATCAAGTAACAGGGTGCCGTCTTGAGCTTGTTCAAATTTACCCGGGCAAGCTTGGATTGCGCCAGTAAAGGCTCCTTTTTCGTAACCAAATAAAGTTGCTTCCAACATATTTTCTGGAATAGCAGCACAGTTGATGGCAACAAAAGGTGCGTCACTTCGCGGTGACTGATCATGAATATATCGAGAGAGCACCTCTTTACCCGACCCGCTTGGCCCCATGACCATAACGGTAGCTTCAGACTTCGCGACTTTGCGTGAAAGCTCAAGTAATTTTAAGCTTGAAGGATCGGCTACTATTGGTGTGCGTGACTCAATCTTTTGCGCTGGCGCATAGCGGCCCACTAGATTCAACAATACTTCGGGAGCGAAAGGCTTTGATAGATAGTCGGTTGCGCCATCGCGCATTGCTTGAACGGCATCATCAATGGTGGCGTAAGCTGTCATCAATAACACTGGCATATTGGGATATTTAGACTTAATACTTTTAAGCAAAGTTAAGCCACTCATTTCTCCCATTTGAATATCACTAACCACCAGATCCACATTCTGTGACGATAGCATCATCAATGCTTGTTCCGCGCAATCGGCAGCAACTACGTTGTAATTACCTAACAAAAGCGTGTCTAGGAGTGCTTCGCGTAAACCCGCATCATCTTCAACAATTAAAATGGTAGTTTTAGACATTATTCTCTCCTATGACTTAAGCAACGTGAGTCAATGTTTGTGAGGATTCAGCATTTGCCGAGCAAGGTAGCGACACGCTAAAGCAGGCACCGCCCTCGGGGACGTCAGTGATGTTAAGTGAACCGCTGTGCGCATTTACCACTGACTTCACTACGGCAAGGCCTAAACCTGTACCGTGAGTTTTGGTTGTAAAAAACGGTTCAAATATTTTATTTTTAAGACTATCTGGAACCCCTGGTCCTTTATCGACCACAGATACATGTAAACGCTGATCACTTACTGTCGCCTGAACGTGCACACACTCGCCTTGGGATGTAACTTGGCTGGCATTGTGAATAAGGTTTAACACCGCACCTTGAAGCGCTGTAAGATTACCCGTGATAGAAACATCTTGCTCAAACCCTGAAAACGTTAACGTCTGCTGTGCTTGGGCTGCCATGCTATGGGCACTCCCCTCTATCGAGTTGAACAGCTCATCCAAGCCGATTTGGCTGACCACCTGTTCTTCTCCTGATTTAGCGAAAAGCAGCATGTCATTAACCTGACTTTCTAATTCTTTAAGTCTGTCGGTCAATTTGTTGGCAAACTGGGTTTGCGCTTCTTCGCCTAAACCTTTGCGCGTTAAGTTCGACGCATAAAGCATGGCTGCAGAAAGTGGGGTACGAATTTGGTGAGCAAGTGATGCCACCATTTTCCCAAGGGAAGATAGACGCTGCATGTGGCTTACTCGCGCCTGCAGCTGACGAGTTTCAGTTAAGTCAGTAATAACGATTAGCTGACCTGGCTCGTTTTCCAGCGGTGTAATAGAGAGTTTTACACGTCTACCATCAACAAGCGAGACTTCATGGCCGTCATCAGCGCGAGGTTTGAAAGAGCGCGTAATAATACATCGCCATACTTCTTCTTCAAGCGGTTCGCCTAATAGCGCTTTCGCTTGCTCGTTGGCTTGGCGAACGATGCCTTTTCCGTCAATAACAATAACGCCAGCGGGCATTACTTGAAGTAAATGTTCCAATCTACTCGCCTGCAATCGCAGCGATTCAATATCTTCACCGCGCGAGGTTTGATAATCATCACGAGTTAACGCTGAACCGCCACTATTAAGTGCATAAGCAGACGCGAAATACTCTGTAGATTGTGGTGTGCTGTCAAAAGCCATATTATCCTCGTCAAATTGCAGACGCTGTTAAACTATGGCTTAGATAAAGCAGAAGATATGCCAACTTATAATTGACTTAAATATCAGATATTTATGAGTGGAATTACAGAGGAAACGTAACGTCAATTACCTGACATTACGCTTCTTCAGTACGCTGAATATCGTATTTTCTCATTTTCTCAACAAGCGTGGTTCTTCGCATTCCAAGTTTATCGGCGGCACGTGCCACTACCCAATCTTGGTTCTCTAAGGCTTGTTTTATTAAATTTACTTCCAGCTCAGAGAGGTATTCTTTAAGATTAACCCCTTCCTCGGGTAAAGATGAAGACACCATACCGTTCAAACCTTCATGGCTTTGCTCATTAACATCTTCATCTGGCTCCTGCGCTGCCGCTTCAGCAAATAACGCGTTAAACGCTTCGCGTTCTAGCATTTCTTCGGGATAGTCAGGCTCGTAAGCCTGTACGTCGCCGTATTGGTATTTTTCAGGCAAATCAGCGATATCGACAATTTCACCAGGGTAAAGGATCGTTAATCGCTCTACTAAATTAGAAAGCTCACGGACGTTTCCAGCCCATTCATGCTCCATCAATGAAGCAATGGCTTGCTCGGTAAAGCGCACACCTTCCACCCCATCACCTTGGATACGGCTATTTAACTCTTGAAGTAGTAAAGGAATATCGTCTTTTCTTTGTCTAAGTGCAGGGCTATCAATTGGGAACACGTTGAGTCGGTAATACAAGTCCTCACGGAACTTGTCTTCACTGATCATGGTTTCCAAATTGCGGTGCGTAGCAGCAATAATGCGTACGTTGCATTGAAGAGGCTTGTTGCCACCTACGCGTTCGAAGGTACGCTCTTGTAACACGCGCAATAATTTAACCTGCATCTGAAGCGGCATATCGCCGATTTCATCCAGGAACAGTGTACCGCCTTCAGCTAATTCAAAACGACCTTTACGCGCGCTGATTGCGCCAGTAAACGCCCCTTTTTCATGACCAAATAGCTCGCTCTCTAGCAGTTCGCCGGGGATAGCACCGCAATTTACCGGAATGAACGGACCGTCTTTACGTTCAGATAAAAAGTGAACGTTACGGGCAACTACTTCTTTACCCGTTCCAGACTCACCTAGAATCAAGACAGTGGCATCAGTTGGAGCAACCTGTTCAACTAATCGACGAACTATTTGTATTTGTTCGCTTTTACCAATAAGGCTTCTAAATAAACGCGTTTTGGTACCCGAAGCACGAGATAAACCGGGTTTACGTCTTGAGTATTCTTGGCAACGATGTATAGCCTGCGTTAAAACAGGGTAAGTTAATGGCGTAGCAATAACACTAACTAGGTTGCAACTCGCTGTCGCTTGCGTATTGCTTTCGACAAGCGCAACGAACGGGATGTGTGGAAATTTTTCTACCAGATTACTTACAGCAGCAGGCGAGCGGTACTCAATAAGCACGGCGTCTGCACCACTTTCATGGAGGTATCGCTCGCATTCACTGAAGCCTCGTGACTGGCACGACTCTCCCATGAAGGTAACGATAGTTTCCAAGTTTTGAATAAGTTCCTGATTATCACTAATCAGCAAAATGTTCTTCATCAATTCCCCGAGAACGCTTTGTTATTATTTACAGTTTAGCGCATTTCTAAATTGTAACGACAAAAGATCGGAGCGCAACCGCTGTTTTCGGAAATGTATCAATAAAAAAAGCAGGTTACCCTGCTTCTTTCGATTAATTTTAGCAAAATTAACGTATGTTGGTTTAACTCAACAGTGATAAAACCTGACTTTGCTGCTGATTCGCTTGCGCTTGAACGGTTAGCGCCGCCTGACCAAGCACATCGTTTGACGCCTGCTGTGACATAGCTTGAGCAAAATCAAGATCTTGAATGCGGCTACGCGCTTCAGCGGTGTTCACGTTAGCTTGAGTAAGAGAACGCGCCGCACTTTCGAAACGGTTTTGGGTAGCACCTAAATCGCCTCGCGCGTTACCGAGCGTTTCAATTGCAGCATCAGTTGCACCTAGCGCATCTTCAATGCTGGTGCCAGATGTAATATCGATAGCCAGTACATCATTTAATTGAGCAGCAACATCTTGTGTATTGACGCTTATTGATTGGCCCGCACTTGAACCTGATTGGAATTCAAGTGAGCCATTTTCAGATAATAACGGCTTGCCAGCAAAATTCGTCTGCTCAATGGTTTGGGAGATATTCTCTTGTAGCTGTGTTATTTCAGATTGGATAGCACGGCGATCGCCACTGCTTAAAACACCATTACCAGATTGTAAGGTAAGTTCGCGAATGCGGTTTACATCGTCATTGATGCTGCCTAAACCACCCTCTGCCACCTGCGCCAGTGAAATACCATCATAAACGTTATTGATAGCCTGACGGTTACCTTCTACTTCAGAGGTTAACCGGTCGATGATTTGCTGAGCTGCTGCGCCGTCAGTTGCATCGTTAACTTTCTTACCACTGGCAAGCTTCTCAAACAGGTTATTTTGCTTTTCTTGGATTTGACCAATAAGCGAGTTACCTGAATCGGAACCTATTTTAATCATGAGGCTACCCTATTAAACTTTCACTTAATATAGTGTAGTAAATAGACAGAAGAATAACGAGTGACTGTTTTTTTAAAGAGTATGAAAATGAATACCCAACGGCTCAACGGTATCGTTACTGTTGAGTATTTCACTTTTTATTTAAGGAAGACTCGTTAAAAACTAATGGTTTATGGCATTGTTGCCGACACATGATATATTTAAACGATAATCATAAAAATCGTGGGCGATCTATGTTTGACGGTAAGTCTATATTGATAACAGGTGGTACAGGTTCGTTCGGTCATAAATACACCGAAAATTTGTTATCACGCTATAACCCCAAGCGCTTAATTATCTATTCGCGTGACGAGCTAAAACAGTTCGAAATGCAGCAGAAATTTAATGCTCCCTGCATGCGCTACTTTATCGGTGATGTGCGAGATAAAGACCGCCTTACGCGCGCAATGCAAGGGGTAGACTACGTTATCCATGCTGCCGCCATGAAACAAGTTCCGGCTGCTGAATATAATCCCACGGAGTGCATCCGCACTAATATCGATGGCGCTGAAAACGTTATAAACGCAGCTATTGATAATTCGGTAAGCAAAGTTATCGCGCTGTCGACCGACAAAGCAGCTAACCCCGTTAATTTGTACGGTGCGACTAAGCTCGCTTCCGATAAGCTGTTTGTTGCAGCAAATAATATGGTTGGCGCGGGCAGACCTCGATTTTCTGTAGTGAGATACGGGAATGTAGTGGGCTCTAGAGGCTCGGTTGTTCCGTTTTTCAATAAGCTCATTGAAGAAGGCACTGACCATATTCCGGTTACGCATAAAGATATGACGCGATTTTGGATAACACTTCAGCAGGGCGTCGACTTTGTTTTGAAGAATTTCGAGCGCATGATGGGTGGCGAAATATTTGTGCCCAAAATACCGTCAATTAGAATTACCGATTTAGCCGAAGCCATGGCACCAGGTGTACCCATTAAGATAGTGGGTATTCGACCTGGCGAGAAACTTCACGAAATGATGTGCCCTGGCGACATGGCCTTTCACACTTTCGAATATGACGATCACTTTGTCATTGCGCCAGCTATCAAATTTTTTAATAGAAGCAACGACTTCAAAACTAACGCTCTCGGTGAAAAGGGAAATTCAGTAGTTGATGGTTTTGAATACGTGTCAGACACAAACTCTCATTTTCTTACGGTAGATGAAATATTGACGTTTGATCAGGAAGGTAAGTGATGATTCCTTATGGCAAACAGCATATAGATGATGAAGATATCAAAGCGGTTGTTGAAACACTAACATCTGATTGGCTTACCCAAGGTCCCAAAGTTCCTCTGTTCGAAGAAGCGATGTCTGAATACTGCGGAGCGAGATATGCTGTTGCTGTTAATAGCGCTACTTCAGCGTTACATTTGGCTTGCTTAGCACTATCGGTGGGAGAAGGTGATCGAGTTTGGACATCCCCTAACTCATTTGTAGCCTCGTCAAACTGCGCTCTTTACTGCAATGCTATCGTCGACTTTGTAGACATTGATCTTGAAACCGGCAACATGTGTATAAATGCGTTAAAAAACAAGCTGAGAAAGGCAAAAGAAACAAACACATTACCAAAAGTCTTAATTCCTGTGCATTTTGCAGGGCAATCGTGTGATATGGAGAGTATAGCCACTCTTGCGTCGCACTATGGGTTTCGAGTCATTGAAGATGCATCTCATGCCGTGGGAGCAAAGTACAAGAATAGCTTAGTAGGTAGTTGTAAATATGCCGACATTTGCGTTTTTAGTTTTCACCCAGTAAAGATCATAACCACCATGGAAGGTGGAATGGCAATGACAAATGATCCAGCACTAGTAGAATCAATGCGGATGGGCAGAAGCCATGGTGTCACTAATGCTAAAGAGTCAATGACGAAACCTTCTCATGGTCCTTGGTATTACCAACAAGTTAGTCTTGGCTATAATTACCGAATGAACGATATTGAGGGAGCGCTAGGGGTTAGCCAAGTCAAAAAGCTCTCAGTATTTATAGAGAAACGGAATTCAATCGCAAAAAGGTACGATGAACTATTCAAGTCTTGCCCGCGAATTCTCCCTCTAATTGTTAGTAGCCAAAGCTACTCTAGCTATCATCTGTATGTCGTTCGTATATTGGATATTAGTCAGGAACAAAAAAAGACAATTATTGAGCGTCTTAGAAACGCAGGAATCTTCGCACATTTGCACTACATTCCCATTCATACTCAGCCATATTATGAGGCATTAGGATTTAACGCTGGAGACTTTCCTAACGTAGAGCAATATTACCAACAGGCAATCACCTTACCTATGTTTCCAGATTTAACATCTTCACAAGTTGACTTTATTGTCGATAAACTAATCACATTGCTTGACGAACTCGACGAATAATTTTGGCATTATAACTTTGATTCCCAATTGTGTTAGTGTCTGAGATGTTTTTTGAAAGTGAATATCCAAAAAAATGAATATCGCTATAATTCCCGCTAGAGGCGGAAGCAAACGCATTCCAAGGAAAAATATTACTCGCTTTTGCGGAAAACCAATTATTGCTTACTCAATTGAAGCTGCAATAAACAGCAAGTTAATAGATAGAGTCATCGTCTCTACGGATGACTATGAGATCGCAAACGTTGCAAAAGAATATGGAGCCGAAATTCCTTTTATGCGAGATAAATCTCTCGCTGATGATATGACAGGTACCACTCCAGTTATCCGCTCTGCGCTAAGTGACTACATAGCCCTTAAAAATAATGTTGAATACTGTTTATGTCTATATGCTACCGCGCCTTTCGTCACTGCGCAGCTATTAGATCAATCGTTAGAGTTGCTGCAACAAACAAAAGCGGATTACGTGTTTACCGCCCATCGGTTTTCCTTTCCTATACAAAGAGCCTTACTGGAGGATGAAATTGGTAACATCCGGCCCTGTAGCGCTGTAGATATCAACAAGCGTTCTCAGGATCTACCACATGCTTATCATGATGCTGGGCAACTTTATGCTGCGCAAGCATCGACGTGGTTAGATACGTCTAAAGCAATATTTTCTGAACGCTCACGAATGTTAAAGCTTCCTTCCCATCTAGTTCAAGATATTGATACATTCGAAGACTGGAAGCGAGCAGAAGTGATGTTCAGAGTACTTAAAGAAATGGGAGAACGCAAATCTTAAAAATTGCTTTTAGAGTGGACGCAAGCCCAGAAATAGGCACGGGTCATGTTATGCGATGCCTCACATTAGCCAAGTGCATTCAAAATTTGTTGAACGCGTCTGGCACTCTCCATCGCATCACTTTTGTAAACTCTCAAAAATCGACGCTGTTACAAGAACGTTATGGCCCCTGTAACCTCAATCATGAAGTTGTGCAGCATATTGATAGCGATGTTGGGCATGTAGACGCTGATTTATGGATAGTTGATCATTACCAACTAGATGAAACATTCGAACAAAAACTTTCGTTAACTGGCGCAAAAGTGATGGTTATCGATGACTTAGCAAACCGCCGTCACTATTGCGATTTACTGCTGGATGTCAACTTTTCCGATAAAGGTAATCGATATGAAACGTTAGTTCCTCATAAATGCAAAATGCTGCTCGGCCCAGAGTATGCACTATTGCGACAGGAGTTTTATGAACAGCCAACTCATGATTTTATAAAGCGTGATCCAGTTCGAGTGTTAGTTTGTTTTGGCGGTAGTGACCCCACTAACATGACATCCATAACGCTTGATGCTATCGCGTCGATTAAAGATCTTCAATTAGAGGTCGATATCGTTATTGGAAGCGGTCATAAAGCGAAAAGAGATGTGATAGCTAAGGTCAGTCAAATAAACCTGATTACTAAGCACAACTTACGTTTACATATAGATTGTGACCGAATAGCGGAGCTTATGAAAAAAGCGTCGCTAATGGTTGGTGCGGGCGGTTCAATGCATTGGGAACGCTGTATCTCAGAGCTCCCTGCTCTCGTTATATGCGTGGCAGAAAACCAAGTTGCGACAACGCGATGTTTATCAAAAGAAAACGTATGCAAATACCTCGGATTTTGGGATCAGGTGTCTGTAACTGACGTTGCAAGAGCCCTTGTGTTGTTACTACAATCGCCGCGCACATTACGGGCTATGTCTAAATGCGCTGGTAATATAGTTCCTCGACACAGTGGTACTCCTTGCGTGACCAAACACGTTTTATCATTACTAGAGCCTTTACCTTTACAACAAGCATGAGAGAAAGAAAGTGAACACCATAAAGATTGGACCATTCAGCATAGGTAAAGATGAGCCTCCGTTTATTATTGCTGAGTTATCAGGTAACCATAATCAAAATTTAACACTTGCTTTAGAAATGGTAGACGCTGCCGCGGACGCTGGCGTTAGTGCTATAAAACTACAAACCTATACCGCCGACACTATGACTATCGACATTGAGGGTGGTGAGTTTTTTATCGATGACAAACAAAGCCTTTGGAGGGGCCGCTCGCTATATGAGCTGTACGAAAAAGCACATACTCCTTGGGAATGGCATAAAGCGATATTTGAAAGGGCGAAAGAAAGAGGCATTGTTGCATTTAGCACGCCTTTTGATGCAACGTCAGTTGATTTTTTAGAAACGCTAGACGTTCCATGCTATAAAATAGCATCATTTGAAAACACGGATCATGAATTAATTGCTAAGGTCGCTAAGACGGGTAAACCTGTAATATTGTCTACTGGCATGGCAAGCCTTACTGAGATATCCGAGGCTGTAGAGGTACTTGAGCGGAACAATTGTCAGGAATATGTTCTTCTTAAATGCACCAGCCAGTACCCTGCTGACCCGATAAACGCAAACCTAGCAACACTCCCGCACCTACAGCAATTGTTTAACTGTCATGTAGGGATATCAGACCATACCACGGGTATTGGTACTGCAATTACCGCAACAGCTCTCGGTGCAACCGTTATAGAGAAGCACTTTGTAATAGACAGAAATGCAGGCGGTGTAGACGCGGCATTTTCCCTTGAAGCGGATGAATTTGCTCTTTTAGTCAACGAAACAAAACGTGCACGCGTTGCTATTGGCAAAATTTCATATGGATGCACAGAATCAGAAATAAACTCGCGGAAACTTAGGCGGAGCCTATATATTGTAAAAGATATCAAGGAAGGGGAAATACTCACGCGAGCGAACGTTCGAGCTATTCGCCCAGGTCTTGGCCTGCCAATAAAACACCTAAAACATATCCTTGGGAAGCAGGTGTGCCGGTCAGTTAAGAGGGGCAGTCCTCTTTCATGGAGCATTATCCGATAGCGCCTTTTTGGAACGGAAGATACATATGTTGACCCGCTTCGTGACATGCGACGATGCAGAATACCTGTTTAAGTGGCGCAACAATCCGCACACAATTGCCATGTCGATAAACTCGATGCCGATCACCTGGAGTGAGCATATTGAGTGGCTCCAACATGCCCTTAATGATGAGAAAAAGTTGCTTATTTTGTGTTACTTGGAAAATTCCGCCCCTGTTGGATTTGTTCGTTTTGATGTGCATCATCACTATGCAGAAGTATCGATCAACCTTAATCCACGTTGCAGAGGAAAGGGCTTAGCTAAAAGATGCTTAATGGCAGCTTTAGTAAGATTTAAAAACAAATTTCAGAGACCTACGGTAATAAAAGCACGTATAAAAATTAAAAATGAAGCAAGTAAGCGGCTTTTCACTGGCGCTGGATTTTCATATCTGAGGACACGAGATAACATCGCGTTTTTCATGCTGGATCTCACAGCTTGCCCAAAGAGTTAAAAATCTTAAAACTTTTTAGTATGCTATTACGCGCGAGTATTCAAAACTAAGATTCTCTTCACTCAGCAGCAATGGTGTATTACTTTTCTAGAAGAAACCACGTAATGTCGTCTTGTGGCGCCCAGTTGTCACGTTTATACAGAAAACCATAGTCAACAAGTTTCATTCCATAACGCTCAATCAGGTCGCCAGCAAAATCTCGCTTAAATAGCTTGTCTTGTTCGCCCCGATAAGTAATGACGGTAGGGGATGGATTATAATATTCAGCGACAAGAACATAACGACGAGAGTTTTCTACTAAGTTGTCATAAACGCAGTGTAAAAATTCTGGATTTATATGGATAAGCACACCAGCAGTAAATGTTAGGTCAAATTTATCAGTACTTATCTTTTCAAGAATTGAGCCTGTAACAATATCCGCGACCCCCTGTTTTTCTGCTAGCTTCGCTGCTTTTCTATTTATTTCATATCCCTTTAAGGACAACGCGGGTTGTAGCTTTTTGAGTGCAACTAAATTCAAGCCAATATTACAGCCTAACTCAAGCGCAGATGTCACATTGTTTGCCGAACGCAACATTTTCGACCACATTGCAACTTTGGAAAGGAGCAGTGATTCAGAGTCATTTCTATCGCTATAACTATCTCCAAAATTCCCCGCCCAGAATTGTTCTTGTTCTGTTTTATAGGCCACTGTTTTTATTCCCCTTTTCTAAAAACTTCATCAGACTTAGTACAGCTTCATTTTCTTTTATGGTCACGTACAAGAATTTGTGTAATCTCAAGATTTGCGCTTTTCAAAAATGGTACATACCTGAAACGATCTCCAGCTCCTGTAGATTTTTCACTTTCTCCTAGCAGAGCCTGAGAAAACACTAAAAAGTGATAGGCTTCATAAATGTGAAAAGAAAGTGGGGTTCCTAAACTCGGATTTAGTGACAAAGCCTGTTCAGTCCTATTTGAAGGAAGCTTCGGCACAACAACCTCAATATCTCGATGACATGTAATAGCCAATAGCGAGATGTAACAAATATAATGCTCTATTGACTCAAATTCTGTATTTTTCCAGTCACACATCTTTAGATACTCTGGAATGTAAATAATAGTATCGCCGGCATTCTTCACTTGAAGAGCCTGCCCAATATATTTTTCTTCGAATATAAGATGACAAATTTTAGTGTCAGACAATATAGCTGCTCTTTTTTGACCATCAAATTTCGTAATCACTACTTCGGTTTTATTATTTTCACGTATGTCGAGAGCTAGCGAATTGATCGCATGTTCTAAACCGACTTCGTAGTTTTCTGTGCTGACATATATTCCATTATCTAGGTAATAATCATTTGTCACCGCTTTTTGTCGCTCTTCAGGAAAACTCGTAATAAAATCCAGCTCGTAGGGCACAACATTCATACTCTGATATATTGTTACTAAAAACTCTCGCCAATGGCTTAATATCCCACCTACCAGCTCTAAGCACTCTTCGTCATCCATTATATTGAGCGCTTTACTCAGCGCCGTATTTATGTAATTGACAGAACCATTGAGGTAATAAAGAACGACTGGCTTTCCCTCACGATAATAATCAAATAGTATTTTACGCTGTTCTAAAATTAGCTTTTCAACGTAACCGTTCACCAGGGCCCTATTGACAGT
>NZ_CACSIH010000261.1:0-1274 GCF_902705805.1 Alteromonas alvinellae
TGAGGTGGTTTAATTGAGTTGACCAGTCCAGTTAAGGATATAATTGAACTTTAGCTGGAGAAAGTAAATGGCCGGAAGAAAACGGTATACGAAAGAATTTAAACTGGATGCAGTGAGCCTGGTGCTAGATCAAGGTCACACGCGCTCTGAAGTCGCCAGAATGTTGGATGTGAGTCAGCAAATTATTGGTCGCTGGGTCAAAGAGTTTCAACAAGATGATGACGGCCATGCGTTCAGAGGGAACGGCAAACTGACGCCAGAGCAGGCAGAAATCAGAAAGCTTAAAGCTCAGGTAAAACAGCTTGAAATGGATAAACGCATCCTAAAGGAAGCATCGGTATTCTTCGCCAAAGAAATGAAGTGAAATACGCGTTTATCGCCGAGCGAAAGAATACCTATCCTGTTGACCGGTTGTGCCGGTTATTAGGCGTTAAGCGCAATGGGTTTTATCGATATATGAATACCCAGCATCAACCTACAACGGATGATGATAAACGAAAAGAAATAGTGGAATGGATGCGCAAGATTGCCAAAGCCAGTGAGCATAGCTATGGCAGTCGACGAATGCAAAAAGCACTGAATTGTTTGGGCTACCCTATCGGTAGACGTCTTACACGCCGACTGATGAAAGAAGCAGGTGTGCAGGTCCGTTACAAGAAGAAATACAAGGTCACCACAAACAGTAATCACACATTGCCTGTATTTGAAAATGTGCTGGACAGACAGTTTGATGTTGATTCACCCAATCTAGCTTATGTGCAGGATATTACCTATATCTGGACACAAGAAGGCTGGTTATATTTGGCCGTTGTTATTGACCTGTACTCGAGAAAAGTCGTTGGCTGGAGCATGGGGTCAAGAATGAAAACCAAATTGGTGTGTGACGCGTTAACGATGGCGATATGGCAGCGTAATCCAAAAGCGGGATTGGTTGCCCATTCAGATCGCGGTAGCCAATACGCTAGTGCAGACTATCGACGCTTGCTTAAAGGACACCAATTTGTTGGCAGTATGAGTCGTAAAGGTGATTGTTGGGATAATAGTGTGGTTGAGAGCTTCTTCGGTAGCTTGAAGCAAGAGCTAGTACACTGGAAACAATACCAAACTCGTTATGAAGCACAGCAAGATATACTGCGTTACATCACGACATTTTATAATCCTGAGCGGTTGCATTCGTATCTGGATTACAGGAGTCCAAATCAATATGAGGCGGACATGAAGAAATTGAAAAAAGTAGCTTAACTGGGTTGGTCAATTTTGGTTGACCACGTCAT
>NZ_CACSIH010000262.1:0-89092 GCF_902705805.1 Alteromonas alvinellae
CGACCGATCGGATTCACCGAAATACGCAGCAGCTAGTTCTCCTGTAATAGTAATTTCGTCATCCGCTTTCATACTTAAATTCCCTTTTGAATAATAAAAACGAGTATAAGAAATATTAATGCCGTAGACTACGCATAGAGATAGTTGTATTTGAGTTTGGCTTTACGTCTTTCAGCAGAGGCGTTAAAGAAAATATGAAACGGAGATGTCAATAATTTAAGTAAGCGAACTGTATGTGCCAACAGTAGCTCTTCAAGTGTAACGAGATTAGTTCAAAGTAATCAGCGCTTATATTTCAACTTGAAATTAAGAATGTACACTAACCAAAGAAAGACCGACCAAGAAATAAGAAAAACGACAAGCAACATCGACATATGTTCCCAAATAATACCTTTGATCAAAACCGACTGTGCCTCGTTATTTGGGTTTATGTAAATCTCAATTGGTTCAGAAGCTGCAAACTTTCTCATTAACTCATACCCTAATTCAAGCATAAAGCCATCGTCGTATATATCATCCCAAGTAACTTTTCTTCCGATATGTTCTTGGCCACTAGTATTGTATTTATAAAGGATACGAGGCGTGTATAAAGTATATTGACTTCGATTATCTTTAGTCGTTGTTGTAATCATTTCGTCAATATATACATTTATTAAAGTTGCTTTGATAGGAACCCAATTCATTGAAGAGATTGGGCCAGCTAACCCTTTAAAGACTTGTATTGAAAAGACGATGACAAAAATTAGGGCAATCAAAGCGACAAAACAGACCCCCAATCTTGCTTTTCTAAGTTGTGCTCGGCTTACCTCAATAGTCATAAAAACGTAACGTCCAGTCCATGTTTTATCATATTTTTATAGAAGAATATTTACTCGCTAATTGTTCTTCGCCCACAGATTCTGATGTTTTTTAAAACCAAAAAAGTCGTACGGTTCCCAAAAGCTTGGTACTAAATCATCAATAGCATCTGGCGTGAAATTGCTCGACAACTGGCTCATGATTTCGCCCAATCTGTCTTGACCCACCCGCATTAACTTTTTTCTGTTAGCCGGGAAGTACAAGTTTCTCCCTTTGGGGATAATCTCCTGAGCACCGCTAGTTATATACTTCTGATTTCTTGTCACCACTTTACATAAAGGCTCGGCTGGATTTTTTGGGTTGAGACCAATCACTATGGCGCATTCGTATTGGTCCTTTTCTTGTCCTTTTTCATTTACCGGAATATAAGTAATACCGAAGCCTTGAGGGAAGTAGCCCACAAGTTCAACAAAGTCCTGTGCTAACTGTTTATTTAGGCCCCCTTTCTTCGCCAGTTGTTCAATTAGCATATACCCCTTGGGTAGGCTCATTCGCGAGTAGTCTGACTTGGTTGAAAGCACAATGGAAACGTAAATTTGAGGGATCTTTACAATCTCGCCTAAGCCGGATTTTGACACAAAGGCGTCTTTAACCAAACTCAGCAAAAACTCGCTAGCGTCTTTGTGCGTTTTATTGAAACGGTCTCTCTCTTCTTTGTTGTTACCTACGTAGTTAGGCTGTCCTAAACCATCTGATAAGTAACGTAACGTAAAGTGATAGTTCAGCTTCAGCAGGTCTTTGCGCTGTGATTCATCTAATAAACGAAACTCATCTAGGTCGCCGTTTTCACCTTTTAATATGGTTTGTGCAGCAGGGCTTTGTAAGCCAATATCTTGCAGAAGCGCTGCGGTGATTAGAGGGCGTCCAAGCTCAATTTTCCATTTATCTCGCCAATAGCGGTTTCCGCGAAAGCGAGAGGCGGCTTCACGGTACTTGGATAAATATTTGTGGGCAATTGTATCGTGCTCTAATAATCTATCGACCAAGCGCAACGTTAAAACAGCCTTGTAGAGCGGCTTGAAGCGCATGTGCACTTTAGCAAAACTACCCTCAGGGCCTCGTGTGAGCAACATGAGTGTACCCAGTAGCTTTGCACTAAGCTGCTGTGTTTCTTGCCAATTGTCACCCTCACAAAGCTCAATAATTTTTGTACTTACAGCGTCAAGTCGTTCTAGCCTTGCTAGGCGCTCTTCTTCCAGTTTTTCTGAACTATTTCTTATCTGCTTGGTAAGCTGCTCGGCAAGCACCTCTCTGTCTTTATTACCTTCTATTAACTTAAGCTGAGCTTTTAAGTCTTCAATATGCTGCTCTAAAGAGGGAGTAACTGAAAAATAATGACTAGCATCCTCAAAAACCGAGCCATAGCCCGTATCTTTAGGATAAATCATGTTGATAAGCTGCTTTACTTGCTGCGTGTAAATATTGTCGGGGTTTTGGCTTTGTGCGCTCACCGTCGTCCTTTCAAATGATGCTGCGAATTACCCTTGTTTTGTGTTGGGTAACCCAGGTCAGGTCAGCGCTGCATTAGGTTACTTAACCTCATGTCCGAGCTCCACTGCCTCACGTTTTTTCAATTGGCCTAAATGATACCGTAAATTTTCACTAATTTTGGTATTTCTTTTTATAACATGTAGTTGCGGCCATGAAGCCCGCTCTCCACTGACAATTAACTGGCTAATGCTGTCACGGGTGGGGTTAGACAATACCTGCGATAAATTTCGTATTTGCCGCTTGGGTAAAATATTAATATTGCCGACATACTGTTGATCAATAATAGAACGTACTTTGTGAATTGCTAGCTTAGCGCTCTTATTCCCAGTTAAGCGCTCAATGACATCAATAGCGAAAATACTATTAGTCTTTGCCAGTTGCCCAATATGACGTGCCGACATATCCCAAAGCGAGTTGGGATCAATGCGGTTTGCAGATATAAACGGCACTGCTAAGGGGTTTGTTTGGCTTACGATACTGTGATTTACACCATATAGCCTAGCCAAGCGCTCAAAGGGGAGATCTGCCATTATTGAGCCATCAGCAAAACGACGATTAGGGATATAAGGCACTATATCGCCTGATAGGGTTTTTGCTCTTAGCTGTACGGGGCTGAAAATCACTGGGACCGCGCAGGATGCTCGTACCGCTTGAGTAATAATGGCATTCGGTGAGGTTTTAGCGTTTAACAAGCGCGAATGTTGATGAAGGTCGGCAGGGGATACCGTCACAGTAATGTGTCGACCTGTTTTCTTAAAAGCCTCTTCGAAGGTAGTGAGGTCGAAAAGTTCAATCAGCGCGTTTTCGAGCACGGAACTATCAAATAGCCCTTTCTTTCCAAGACCGGCAAAGCTTCGCCAGTGTTTAAAAGTCTCGTAAATAAAGTCGGCGCTGAGTGCTTCTAATAATTGGTCGTGAGTTCGCGTACCCAACATGGCTGCGATGATAGAACCAGCGCTGGAGCCAGACACTACAGTAGGTAACAAATTCTTTTCGTTTAATGACTTAACCACGCCAGCATGGAAAAAGCCTAAGCCTGCGCCACCTGAAAGCATAAGGCAGCTGCGCCCGAAGGCGTGTGCAGTCTCTTCAAAAAATGACAGTTTCTCGTAAAAGTCTACATCTTGCTCATCGGCGTGATAAATTTGCTCTAGCGCCAATATCACTTCGTCAATAAACTGTTCAATAAGATATTTAGTGCCTATTTTACACTGGGTAAGTAATACGGGGTTGGCAATGTTGCCTAAATTGCCGTGTAGCCCCTCGTGCAGAATCGACATAAGCGCATGTAAATCGCCTTTGCCTCTGGCAAGCTGTAGACGCTGAACCCGTTTGCGAATTAGTTTGTAGTCGTAGTCATCGCTAGCGTCTTCGGCTTTCCATTCCTCAGCACCAGACAATGCATCGTGCGCTAAGCACGCGGCCTCATATTCATCATAATTGCCTGCATGCTCGATTTCATGTTCAAGCTTTTTTAACCGCAAGTCGAATACTGCCATGACGAGTACCTATTTTTGATTGATGAGGGCAGTGCCTTCTACTCATTGAAAAAAGTACACTGACCCGAAAAACACCAGCAAAACGATAGTTTTCACTTAGAACGCAGTTCTCAAAAATTACAGGTCTTTAAATGTCTCTATAACGAAGACTCAAAGCAAGGGCATGAGAACAGCGGTCCATACACTATTTTGAGTGTATGGCGTAAATTTAGAATTCACTACCTAATCGTTTGTTGTTGAGAAAACTGATGCACTTTAGGTGAATCACACAAGGTCAAACATTCTAACTTTTAGACTTTCATTTAGCTGTTTTCAATCAACAATTAGCAGTAATTTCACTTTTTACATTGACCATTTCATAAGCACTCAGTAGCCTGAGAGAGAAAATAACAAATTGGACAACATGTTCGTAGTATGGAATGGAACTTTGAAACGCTAAGTCTGCTATCAATTCCTTTAATTAGCGCTATTGTTGGATGGCTAACCAACTATCTGGCGGTAAAAATGATGTTTTACCCCATTGAGTTTGTTGGTATTAAGCCTTTCTTAGGGTGGCAGGGACTCATTCCTGCGAAGCGCCGCCAAATGGCCGAGATTGAGGTTGAGCTAGTGCTAGGCAAACTGCTTAGTGTTGAAGAGTTAGCGCAGCGTTTAGACGCAGACGAGCTCACTAAAGCAATTGAGCGGCGTTTAAGTCAAGTTATTCGCAAAGTCGTTAACGATGTAATGGCAGAATCTGCGCCTCAACTTTGGGCTGCGTTACCTGTACAGGGCAAAAATTTAGTCTATCAACGTATCAAAAACGACATTCCTAATGTGGTTCATAAAATGGTGGACGATTTTCAGCACAATGTTTCAGAAATTTTAGATATTAAAGAGCTGGTGGTAGAGCAGCTGGTGAATGCGCCCGAGCTCGTTAATGAAATTTTCTTAACGGCAGGCAGCAAAGAGTTTCCGTTTATTGTGCGTTCTGGCTTCTATTTTGGCTTTTTGTTTGGTTTGCCCACCATGCTACTTTGGTATTTCTACCAAGCATGGTGGATTCTGCCGTTCGGTGGGCTGCTTGTGGGTTATGCCACTAATTGGATTGCTATCAAAATCATATTCGAACCCAAACGCCCAAGAAAACTGGGGCCGATTACTATTCAAGGTATGTTTTTAAAGCGCCAAAAAGAAGTGTCCGAAGTCTATTCAAACATTATTGAAGAAAAGCTTATAACGCCTAAAAACATCACCCATGTAATCTTGCATGGTTCAGGCTCAGCCCAGCTTTTAGAACTCATTGAGCTTCATGTCAACGACGCTATTGAACGCTATGTTGCTATAGCGCAACCGTATTTTGCGCTGGGTGTGGGGTCAGAAAATTACCATAAAATGAAGGCATTAGCGGTGCGTCAGATATTTGATAATTCTGATAAGTATCTGCTTTATGCGTTTGATTACGCTAATAATGCTATGCAGATTGGGCACGATTTAAGTGAGCGCATGCAGGCGTTAAGTGTTGAAGAATTTGAAGGCGTTTTGCGCCCAGCCTATCAACAGGATGAGTGGAAGCTCATCGTCACCGGCGCTATTCTAGGTATGGTAGCTGGTATTGCTCAACTCTATCTGGTGTTTATGTAGCGTGTTTCACGAATAAAAAATTAACGCACTGGGTTGGCAAAGGATTGAACTAAATTATGAAAACCGCGCAGAAAATACTTCTCACCGCGCTAACCTTATTTAACGAGCACGGCGAAAACACTGTTACCAGTGTTGATATCGCCATTGAGCTGGATATTAGTCCGGGGAATCTCTACTACCACTTTAAAGGCAAGGACAGCCTGGTTAACGCGTTGATGAAAATGCATGAGCAGCAGATGCAGAAGATACTAAGCCGAGAAAAGCTCGATACACTTCATCCTGAAGAAATTATGTATTACCTGTATTTGCTTATAGATAGTATTCATGTATTTCGCTTTTTCTACCGTAGCCCGGCTGACTTAGCAGAAAAATATCCCAGTATCGTGCGCCCTAGACAGCACATATTGTCTAGCTTGAATAAGCAATTAGCGTTTCTTTTTGAGTCACTATCGAAACGAGACATTCTTATTGCCTCAAAGGCAGACAGGGCACTTATGGTGGATTTAATGTCCTTAATCATCACACAGTCTTGTCAATTTGATGAATTAAACAGCCATATGGATAGTACGATGCAGCGCTATCATGCCTTGTCGCTAATGATGGTAAGCGTATTGCCAAGGTTGGCACTGTCCGATGAACAAAAACAGCAGTTAGAACAGATGCTCGACTCTCATGACTTCATGAGAGATGCCTCAACCCCGTCACCCCTCGACTTCGCGTAAAGGAATAGTAATGGCAAAAACGCTCAGTTTCTTAGATAAGTCATTTTGGATAACCGAGTCAGACGAGAATCCAAAACACGTAGCTTGCTTGCAGCTACTTGCCATACCTAAAGGGGCAAAAAGTACCGAATATGTCCCTCAATTATTCCAGGAAATAAGAAGCTTTGCCCGTGCTACTTCTCCCTTCAACTGTGCGGTAAAAACGGTATTGGGGTACCCGGTGGGGTTTGCGCCGGTAAAAAAGCTCAACATGGATTATCACGTTCAAATTCATCGTGTGGCTGATGTTACAAACCGCGAAGCACTCGATGCGTTTGTAGCAAGATTACATGCTTCGCGGTTAGATCCCGACAAGCCCCTTTGGCAATACCATTTCATCTTTGATGACAACAGCGAGACGTTTGCTATTTATGCGCGGGTTCATCATATGTATGGCGATGGGGCAACCTTAGTGCGCTGGTTCCAAACGGGATATGTATCAAACTCTCATGAGACTAAGTTCACACCGGTATGGGCAGTAAAACGACTGCGCCATAAGCGCAGAGAGCCTGTGAGCTTTTACAAGCGCTTAGTGGGAGTGGGTTACGCGCTTAAAACCGCGCTCGATTTGCTAATTATCTTTATTCGCATATTCATGAAAGTGCTGCGAGTAAACCCACATTATATGCCTATTCCCTTCACTGGTACGAAAACAGTACTGACTGGACAAGTAAAAGCGGGAAGGGCTGTGGCTACCATGGACTTAGACTTTAAGCGAGTGAAAGCCCTGGCAAGGCGGACGCGCTCCACGGCAAACGAGGTGTTGCTATGTGCCTTCGATATTGGCGTACATAAGCTGCTGCAAGACCACGGGCAAGTATTTAAAAAAGCCTTGTTCACCAATATGCCAATTAATTTGCGTAAACCTGGCGAGAAAACCACGGGTAATAAGATAGCTATTGTGCCGGTGCAGCTTGCTCACGGCGAAACTGATCCTTACTTACGCTTGCGCCAAATCGTAGTGAACCACCGCATTGTAAAACATGCAGCGCAGCACGCGCGGCCTGCAGCATTTAGTGGCTATACCATTGTGATTCAATCGCTTGCATTGGTCTTTGAGTGGTTAAGGCTATCTAGCGTAGTCAAACCCATTGCAAACATTCTAATTTCAAACGTCCCTGGCCCTAAAGATACAAGATATTTGAAAGATGCAGAGCTTCTGGCTTGCTACCCCATTTCTACCATGACGCCTGGTGGCGGGGTAAATATTACGCTCATGACATATGCAGGCACGGCAAATGTGGGATTAGTGTGCTGCAATAAGAATATTGAGTCGCTACAGCCGTTAGCGCGCTACGTTAAAGAGGCGTTCGATATGCTTGAAGCAAGTGTGGACGATCCCAGGCTAAACATCGACGATATTGGTGAACAGGTGGATACCGTCCCTGTCTCTATTGTATCAGATCACTAGCATGCATTGTTCCAAACAGTAATCGTTGTCACTCAATGAGATAGAAGCGCAGTACGTCGTCTTCTACACGCACGTTTTGTCCAGCTTTTGAGAACAGAACCTCGCGCCAATGGTCGTTACGCATAGTATGGCTTAAGTCTTCCTGCTTAATTTGCTTTTTAATGGCGCTGTCAATGAGAGGGATGTGGTAGTCCAACACTGCTTGTTTCGAGCCAGATAAATAGACCTGCAAATAGTCTGCAGCAATATCAGACGTTCCGGCACTAAAAAGCGAAAGGGCCGACTTTAACGACCCGCCAAGCAGTGTGTTTACACTTTTAGGGAAGAAGCGCGACATCAGAAATTGCGTGTCTTTAATCAACGCGTAATCATCGTTAACTAGAGTAACGCTGTCAGTGGTGACGTCGGTCAAATAAAGTGTACTCATATTTTTGTCGTAATAGGGGGAAGCCGACACGGTAAATACAACATGAGCGCGATAAATAGTCGTGGTGGCAACCACAATATTAAGCGCAGAGAGGCACTGCAGACCAATACGGTTGCTTTCACTATCTAGCGTGATATTTCCTTCAAGCACGGTAACCGTGCCAGTTCCCATGGGGATATCGAAAGTGAATGAGTAAGGAAAGCTGCCTTTTACGAGGTCATGAAGCTCTGATTTCGTGAAGTCGTCGTGCGTCAGCTTGCCCCATTTCACAAGCCATTGTGCAAGGTAGACTTTACATTTGTCTTTAAACGATAGGTTTTGGGTCAACGTTCATTCTTAGCCTAAATCTACTAGGCGGTGGCTTGTTGTTAGTTTTTTCAGAGTAGGGGCTACTTCGATATAGCACTTAAGTTATCAGGATTATTAGATTTTTTAAATCTTACAATTTAAGTCTTTTCTTGGCGAAGTGTTGTTTGGTAATCTGGTCGTACCACAACGTTTTTTTAACATTTAATAGTCTTGCCCTCAAGGAGTTGGCGAAATGAGCGAAGTACTGAGCAAATACGATTACATTATTGTAGGCGGCGGTTCTGCGGGCGCGGTGCTTGCCACCCGTTTATCAGAAAACCCCGCGTTAGATATTTTGCTATTAGAGGCTGGCTCAAAGGATACTAATCCGCTCATTCATATCCCGTTTGGGTTATCTTTACTCAGTAGATTTGAGGGGATTGGCTGGGGTTATCACACGGCACCCCAAAAAGAGATGTATGACAGAGAACTGTTCTGGCCACGCGGTAAAACCTTGGGCGGCAGCAGTTCGGTTAACGCAATGTGTTATATTCGCGGGCAAAAAGAAGACTACGATCGCTGGGCTACTGAAGAAGGGGCTGAAGGTTGGTCATTTGATGATGTACTGCCTTATTTCAAACGCTCTGAGAATTTTGAAGAAGGTGCTGATGAATACCACGGCACAGGCGGCCCACTCAATGTTAGCAAGCTTAGGCATACCAGCGTATTGTCGGACGCATTTGTTAACGCAGCCTCGTTTGCAGGCTATCAACAGCTTGACGACTTTAACCGAGACGATAGAGAGGGGCTAGGCTACTACCATGTTACTCAGGCCAACGGACAGCGCTGTTCTACAGCAAAAGGATATTTAACGCAGGCCAAGCACCGCAACAACCTAACTGTACTTACAAGAGTCGCTGCCGAAAAGGTGCTATTAAAAGAAGGGCGTGCTATTGGCGTTCAGGTACGCGAAAAAGGTGTAGTAAATCGCTACTTTGCTAAAAGTGAAGTTATTCTTTGCGGTGGCGCGATTAATTCACCACAACTTCTCATGCTTTCGGGTATAGGACCCAGAGCAGAGCTAGAAGAAAAGGGGATCTTTGTACAACAAGACCTGCCGGGTGTGGGTCAAAACTTACAAGACCATCTTGATGCAATTGTACAGTATACCTGCAAAGCCAGAGAGGGCTATGCCGTGGCGTTAGGGGCCTTGCCTTCCTACGTAAAAGCCACCGCAGACTATGCGTTTAGGCGCAAAGGTATTTTCTCGTCCAACATTGCCGAAGCAGGTGGCTTTGTTAGCTCAAGCTTAGCGACACAAGGTCCAGACATACAGTTTCACTTTCTACCGGCAATTTTAAACGACCATGGAAGACAGTTAGCTTTTGGTTACGGTTATGGCCTTCACGTATGCTGTCTATACCCCAAAAGCCGCGGCACTATTTCGCTTCAAAGCAACCATCCTGCTGATCAAGCCCTTATTGACCCCAATTATTTGACTGCAGAGGAAGATCAGCAAGTCATGATTGAAGGTGTGCGCATTGCCCGTAAGCTGCTATCTGCGCCAGACTTCGACAAGTTCCAAGGTAGTGAACTATATCCTGGGGAAGAGGCACAAACAGATGAAGAAATATTAGAATTTTTACGTGAGCGCGCAGAAACCATCTATCACCCGATTGGTACTTGTAAAATGGGCAGTGATGACGATGAGATGGCCGTGGTTGATACCCAATTGCGGGTAAGAGGTATAGCAGGTCTTAGAGTGGTAGATGCCTCGGTGATGCCCAGTCTAATTGGCGGTAATACCAATGCGCCTACCGTTATGATTGCTGAACGTGCTGCAGAGTTTATTAAAGCCGCACATGAAGGGCAGCCGGTTTCTCTAGCTAGAGCAGAATCGGCGTAATTCGATAAAAGGAACAAGAGCGAGGAACTGTCTCGCTCTGGGCTGTTTATTTGCTCTAGGCAGTTTATTTGCTCTAGGCAGTGTAAATACCCTAGAGATTGTATAGGCAGTTCGGTGTGCCCAAAAAAGCGTAAAAAATGGCGCTGCTTATGGCTGTTTTTGCATAAACAAATCTGCTGCACAATCACACATTTCCTCGATATGACTGCTGTCAGCGTATATACCATCAATAAGCAATCGTGCAATCCCGTGTAACGTGCCCCAAGTAACCTGTGCGAGTCTCAGCGCATCCTGATTATTCGGGAGAAGCCCTTTATCTTGCCAATAGCGCGTCATCGTCACCTGAAACTGAAAGCAGGGAAATGCAACATCTTTCAGGTCGTTGGTCGCCGCTTGGTTTTGCCAGATAGTGCGACCAAACATCAATTCGTACATCTCTGGGTTGTCGGCAGCGTAGCCAATGTATTCGTGCACAAATTCGCGGAAACGTGCCTGCGGTGTTTTGTCTTCTTGTTCGAAGATTCGTTTAGCTGCGGTATGCCAATCGCTAAAGCCTTTGGCTGCAATGGCGCTTAAAAGCGCACTCTTGTCTTTAAAATGGTGATAGGGCGCAGTACGTGACACTCCGGCATCTTCTGCCAGCTTTCTAAGCGATAAACTATCAACGCCGTGTTCAGAAAGGCGCGCGGTAGCCGCTTCTATCAGCGCGCTGCGCAGGTCGCCGTGATGGTAGCTTTGTACTGCATTAGCCATAAACCCGATGTTTCCATTTTCAAAATTGAGACGAATAGATAACGTTTTATCTTGACACTGTCAACATAGCCTTTTATCTTGACGCTGTCTAGTTTGCAAATTTGTTAACAGGAACAGCCCAAGGAGACAGCGCAAACCATGAAGTACTCTACATTAGAAGTAAAACAAGAGGGCCATATTGCCCACGTAGTACTTAATCGCCCCGATGCAATGAACAGCATGATCCCAGAGTTCTGGACGGAATTGCCAGCGGCTATTCGTGAAATAGACGATGAAGGCAATGCCCGTGTCATTGTTATTTCATCTACGGGTAAGCATTTCTCTGCCGGTATGGATTTATCGGTGTTCCTGAATATGAAAGAAGACTTTAAGGGCGACCCGTCGCGCAGAGCAGAGCGTATGCGCCGTATGGTGATGTTGCTTCAAGATAGCTTTACTGCCATAGAGCAGGCACGTATGCCGGTTATTGGGGCCGTGCAGGGGGGGGCGATTGGTGGTGCAGTAGATTTGCTTAGTGCATGTGACATGCGCTATTGCACCCAAGACGCCTTTTTCACCATAAAAGAAACACAGTTAGGTATGACGGCGGACGTAGGCACACTACAACGCCTACCAAAGCTTATCCCTATTGGAATTGTTAAAGAGTTGGCTTATACAAGTCGCAATTTTGGTGCAGCGGAAGCGCAGCAGCTTGGCTTTGTAAATCAGGTATTTGACGACCAAGAATCAATGCTAGACGCAGTGATGAAAATAGCGCAGCAGATTGCAATGAATTCGCCGTTAGCAGTTTCAGGCACCAAGACTATGATTAACTACGCGGTAGAACACACGGTGGCAGAGAGCTTGAACTATATGGCCACATGGCAAGCGGGCATGTTCCAAATGGAAGATGTGTTTAAAGCCATGGAAGCGCAGAAAACCAAAACGCTGCCGGAATATCCGCCATTACACCCAGCTATTAAGAAAATGAATTCGTAAAAGAATGTAATTCGTTGAATTACATAGCGCCTTCAGAGAAAGAGCGCATTAGATAAGAATATTTAAACAGGCTTTTTAACGGCTTTTATAAAGCCAAAACGACTTTCAGGAATGTATCATGAATCAGACCGTTACCGATCATCCCGTTTACCCTCATTTATTTCGTCCGTTAGATTTAGGCTTTACCACTCTTAAAAACCGCGTGCTTATGGGCTCTATGCACACGGGCTTAGAAGAATTACCTGATGGCCACAAACGCATGGCGGCATTCTATGGCGAACGTGCTAGAGGTGGTGTAGGTCTTATCGTTACAGGTGGTATTGGGCCAAATGAAGAGGGTGCTACTCACCCATCAACATTTCGATTAGATACAGACGAAGCGGTTAAAAACCATAAAGAAGTGACTGACGCGGTTCACATAGCAGGCGGTAAAATCTGTATGCAAATTCTGCATACGGGCCGCTATGCGTATAGCCCTAAGCTTGTTGCACCTTCTGCGGTTCAAGCGCCTATTAATCCGTTTAAGCCAAAAGCGCTTGAAGCAGACGAGATAGAAAAGCAAATTAAAGATTTCATCACTGCCGCAACCCAAGCCCAGCGTGCGGGTTACGATGGCGTTGAGATAATGGGGTCTGAGGGGTATTTCCTTAATCAGTTTATTGCTAGACGAACTAACCACCGCGATGATGAATGGGGCGGTGAATACGAAAACCGTATACGTTTGCCAATTGAAGTGGTACGCCGCGTGCGCGAGGCGGTAGGCAAGAACTTTATCATTATTTATCGTTTGTCGATGCTTGACCTCGTGGAAGGTGGCTCTACTTATGATGAAGTCGTGCAGCTTGGCAAAGAAATCGAAAAAGCCGGTGCCACTATTATTAACACCGGTATTGGCTGGCACGAAGCGCGTATCCCAACCATTGCCACTAAAGTACCGCGAGCGGCATTTACGTGGGTTACCGCAAAATTCCGAGAGGCGCTCTCAATTCCGGTAATCACATCGAACCGTATCAACACGCCTGAAGTGGCTGAAGACGTGCTGTCCCGCGGCGATGCTGACATGGTGTCTATGGCACGTCCGTTCTTGGCAGACCCTGACTTCGTCCGCAAAGCCCAGCAAAATAAAGCCGACGAAATTAATACCTGTATTGGTTGTAACCAGGCCTGCCTTGACCATGTATTCAACGGCAAAATGACCAGCTGTTTGGTAAACCCTCGTGCGTGTCATGAGCTTGAAATTAACATCAAGCCTGCAGAAACCAAAAAGCGTATTGCTGTAGTAGGCGCAGGCCCGGCTGGATTAGCAGCGGCAGTGACCTCTGCCGAGCGCGGTCACGATGTTGTGATTTATGATGCATCTAGTGAAATTGGTGGGCAATTTAATATTGCCAAACAAATTCCAGGTAAAGAAGAGTTCTACGAAACGCTACGTTATTTTAAGCGCCAGATTGAGCTTCATAAAAATATTACTCTCAAATTGAATACTTACGTTGATGCGGCTGCGCTAAACGATGAAGGATTCGATGAAGTGATGATTGCGACGGGCATTAAGCCGCGCACGCCAGCGATTGAAGGTATTGAGCACGAAAAAGTGCTGACCTATATCGAAGTATTGAAGGAAAAGAAACCCGTTGGCAATAAGGTGGCCATTATCGGTGCTGGTGGTATTGGTTTTGATACCGCGGAGTACTTGTCTCATGGCAAAGAAACGCCAAGCCAAGATATTCCTGCATTTATGAAAGAGTGGGGTATTGATATGACCTTCTCGGCTCGCGCGGGCATTGAAGGTGTTAAGCCGCAGCCGGAGCCGTCTCCGAGAGAGATTTTCCTATTACAGCGCAAGACAACTAAAGTTGGCGCGGGTTTAGGTAAGACAACGGGGTGGGCACACCGAGTAGGCTTGCTAGCCAAAGGCGTGACCATGATCCCAGGTGTGAGCTACGACAAAATTGATGATGAAGGGCTACACATTACGGTAGAAGGCAATAGCCAAGTATTGCCGGTAGATAACATCATCATCTGTGCAGGCCAAGAGCCGATGCGTGATATCGTTGAAGGCTTAAACATGCCTTACCACTTAATAGGTGGTGCCGATGAAGCGATGGAGCTAGATGCTAAACGCGCCATTGACCAAGGTACACGGGTATGTGCTGCGGTTTAATGCCCTAGTGCAAAAAACACAGTCAGAAATATAAGTGCCTCATTTAGAGGTGCTTAAGATTGTTGGTAACCCCTCTTTTTCGGAGGGGTTTATTTTTTCTAGTCGCCGAAAGCCGTTATTTTTATATAAAAACTGAAACCAAACCAGTTTCCGCCTGTTGAAGTTACCAAGACCTGCTATTATCGTTTCTTTTTTTTTGAGATAAATATGACGTTCAGCAACACTCAAGACTTAGTTCAAGCCGTTAGCAATTCACCAGAGACTATCGAGTTTAACGACGTTATTGCGCTTATCGATAGCGCGTTTGTTTTCACGCCCACCGCTTTCACTAATGGTGACGTGAAAAACGAAGCAAATCAGAACAACGGCTCTTGCAAACTGCTCGCACTCGGTCAGCATTTAAACCTAAACCAAGCGCAAACCCTAGCCTTATTTGGGCGCTTTTATCGTGAAGACGTACTTACAAACCCAGATGGTAACGACCACGCTAATATCCGTAACTTTATGAAAACGGGGCATGAGGGCGTGGCGTTTGAGACATTTCCATTAGTTGTAGTAAATGCCGATTAGTGGCTTTTTACAGGTAGTACGCTTGCCCATTAAGACATGCAAAGCATTACCTCAGTAATGCGGCAAGTTGTCTACCGCCTAACTTTAGACTGGAATAAGCGGTACGACGCTTCATCGCCTATTTTTTGTGAAAGTGACAACCCCAAGCTGATAAGCGAATTATCAGGCTGCCTCTTTATGGCTTTTTTTAGCACGCTGAGCGCGCTTTTCGTCTGACCTACACTATCTAAAGCAAGGGCGTAAATATACCAATTTTGTGGGTTGTCAGGGCCAAGTTCTGTTGCTTTTTTAAAGAGTGTAACTGCAGTTGGTTTATCTTGTTTACGAACATGCAGCATGCCTAACGAATAATGGATGAGCGCGCTATCAGGCAAATTGCTCATCCCATCAATGAGGGTTTGTTCTTCTAACTGAAGTTTATTTTGAGCGCGATACAATTCGGCCAAGTTGATGTAGTTCGCCTCAAAGTAAGGATCTACAGTTAGACCTTGTTTTAGCAGCTTTTCTGTTTGATGAATATTGCCGAGCTGATATTCAACCAGACTTTGATTGAGGTTACCTTCGCCCCGCCATTGATTTACGGTATTCGACAATCTAAGTTCTTTTAGCGCTTTGTGTATTTGCAGCATAATGCGATGCCATATCACCGTGGCAAGATGCGCACGACACATTGATTTCATCAAACTGGCTGTCGAATGTAAGCGTCTTAGTGTCAAAATTACGCTTTAGACCGCTTGAGGGGCAGTCTGCACACATACCATTCCAGTTTTGCATCGGTTGTTTCCAATGCAACCTGTCTATAGGAGTAATATCTTCAGATGGATAATTGGGGTACCAACGTTGGCCGCCTTTTGATTTGTCGCGAGCATCCCAAGCAAAAGGAAAAACTTGAAGATTACCTGCTTGTGTTTCGATGAGGTATTGCTGCAACGGAAAATGACCAAAAACATAAGTAATCGGATAGATATTCGTACTTCCTGCTTCTGTCAACTCTGCAAAAAATTTACCGTCGTTTTTGAAAAAGCGTGCGTTCTGCGTAAAGTGAGTTATAGAAACATTATCGAAATTGGCAAGCACGGTCTTATCATCAGCATGGGCCATTGCTTTAGCGTGGTCTGATTGTTGCCACAACGTAACTTGTTCCTGATGGCAGCTCACACAATTAGCATACTCTTGTGCATGTATACTTCTAACTAAACCTGTTAGATAAATTATGCTGAAAAGAAAAACCAACCGTGGCATTACAACTGCTGTCTGAATATTTGTGAACTTTTGAACTTTATCACAGGGCACGAGCAGCGTTAAACAAAGTTTGCGCGCTAATTATCACGCTCTGTTAAGATCAATTCACTAGACTGGGGCATTATTGCAAAGTCAAATTGGCCTAAGACGTTCATTCCCAATAATCCATCAGAATCGGGTAATGCGTCTTCGGGCAGCACGATGGCAGAAACATCGTTGAACTCATAGCCAGCAAAGTAAAATCGCGGTATTTGTACTAGTGGAGCTTCAATTGTTCCTGACGCGGTTCTAACGTTGAAGTTACCGATAAACGTGAGGTTGCGCATACGACCCAAGCGAGCAAACAATCGCGATGATATGGCAGTGGTACTGGCACCCGTATCTAAAATCATGGTGGCTTTTTGGTTAAGCGCCTTTGCTTCAAGGCGATATTGGTCACCAATACGCTGCAAAGCTACGCGAGTTTGATAACGTGCGGCCTCAGCGTCTGGTGGCGCTAGTTCGCTTTCGTTTGGCGTGTTATCTGTGTTGGCGATATCGCGCATTTCATAGGCTTTATTGCGAATGATATTTGCGTCTCTATCGTTTAATGGCAGGGCGGCAAGCACGTCTTCCATTAACGTAAGCTTTTGCTGATAGGCGTAGGCTTCAGCCAGGTTAAGAGTGTAGTGTTTCGCGTCGGGTATGCGCTGATATAAAGGTTCGTTCAATCTTGCTACCAGTTCCCATTGTTCGTCTTGACTTAACTGCGTTTGTGCCTGTTGATACAAGGTAGCAATTTTTGTGTCTATAAATGTCAGTGTTTCGTTTGAAAGAGGCAGTTCAGCTAAGTCGTAGTAATGGACAAGTGCTGTCGGAAGCGGTTTCGTAAGTTCAATTAGCTCACCTTCTAGCAACAGTAGTGACTCATTAAGCGGGTCATTTTTCAAATACTTTGTAAGCTCAGTGGCGAGCAACGCATACTGTCCGTCATTAAGTAGAGTCGTTAAGGCTACTATATCATTTTGGCCAATTTGTCGTTTAGATAAGCGCAAATCTTCACGCTCATTTGACGGTATGCTAGTTCTGTCAGCGTTTGGATAAGAGGTAGATTCACGTTGTTTGTTGAATGGCTCTATATTCCCTCTCGCCTGAGTTTCACTTTCTTGCGCTGCCTCATGTTGTAAACGATGCTCATAGTCTGCTTCTAGCTTATAAGCGCCGTCATTGTGCTGCTTTAAGTTAATCCATAGGTAAACATTGATGCCTAACGACACACATAGAAAAAGTGTAAGCAGAACTGCGAGCCATGTTTTCATTGTTGTTCACACGCCTTTCCATATACGTCCACAAATTGCTTAGGCATTCGTTTAGGCGCGCCAGTATCAAGGCTGACGCATACAAATGTGGTTATAGCATCAAATACGGTTTTGTTTCGCTTTGGGCAGATAAATTGAAACTGGCGTTTCAAGGTAAGTTTGCTATCGCAATGCACTATCCAAGTTGCGCATTCTAATGTATCTCCAAGATGTGTTGGTAGATGATAGTTAAGTTCGTGACGCTTTATCACCATACCTCTGTTTAGCGCCTGATAATCAGCAAACTGCAAGCCAAGTGCGTTTGAATGGGCCCAAGCTAAGCTTTCGAGCTGCGACAGGTACGCTACATTATTCACATGCTGATAGTGGTCGATGTGTGTTTCATCAATATGCCATTGCTGCACGTAGGGGTTGTCTAACATCCAATTAAGCGTTGGGTTGCTCAAACCTTTTCCTTACTCATATGTTTTGCTTTGATCCTACCTTGTTTCTTCACATCATGGTAATGCGCCTCATACCACAGGCAGAGGGTTTTCTTCAGGTAACGTCAATTCATCACTCAATAACGTTTGCATTATCGCCTTTTCACGCACCAACACCGGCTGAATAAAGCTTTGCACATCACCAAGTGCTTTAAATGCATTGAACCCTCGCTCCAAAAATTCGTGTAGAGCCAGTAAGCCCGCTAATTTAGCTGGGCGGCGGGATAACGAAATCAACATACCTATACCACGAATCTTTATCACGTCAGAGAGTTGATCGCCCAAATGGGAAATTATGTCGATTTGATGCTCTCTTTCTTCCATTCTGCCCACATTTCGATAAGCCAAAGCGTAGTTATCTCGGTTGATGGGGGCCCCAGGAAAATGACGTTGTAAGTACTGGGCCATTGCCATATCTAAATCGAATGATAATGCATTTAATGATAAAGCATCGTCCATAGCGTTCATGGCTTTGTCGGGCAACACTTTCGCGAGCTTCGGAATTACGCGAACTAGGTCTGCGTCACGCTGGCTAAAATCTTTCGGCCCGTATAATTCATCTACAAAAAACGCCATGGCTTTTTGATAACGTTTTTGCTGCGCCAAATCGTCGTGCGTTACCAGTAGGCGTTCGCACTGCCAATGCTGCAGTTGATGAATGATAGGCATAACGCCCAGCTGATTGGCCAAATCACGAAGGGCATTTACCCGATGAATATGTTTAATTATCTCTTGCGCCAAATGACAAACTCCCTGTTGAGCTAGTGTGGCTTATCCGCTGTTGTAAACCTAGATTGACCTAAGCAAGCGTCCCTTTCAAGTGAGATGGCAAAGTTTTACTGGTATACTCTGCTGCCATTAGTTTAGCCCGCTTATTTAGATTTTTAATAAACGTAATGAACAGTCAAAGTAGTCAGTCATCATTGAACAATGTTCTTAACAACGAGACCGCTAGTGCGCAGCACCCGGGTATAGAAAAAGACAGCGATGTACCCACGTTAATATCACTATTTAATAGCACGTTTGAAGATTTCAATACGCGCTTGGTTTTGGGTGATGATGAACCTATTTACATCCCAGCGGGTAGCGAAAAGCCTTACCATCAAATCGTCTTTGCTCATGGTTTTTTTTCGAGTGCCTTACATGAAATTGCGCATTGGTGTATTGCAGGAAAAAAGCGTAGGCTTTTAGAAGATTACGGTTACTGGTATTGCCCTGATGGCCGCGATGCAGCGCAGCAAGCAGACTTTGAAAAAGTAGAAATTAAGCCACAAGCCATCGAATGGGCGTTCACCGAAGCCGCAGGCAGAAAATTTCAGGTGAGTACGGATAATTTAAATGGCGCAGAACCCGACAGAGAAGGCTTTACTAAAAATGTTGCTGCACAGCTAGCACTTTATAAAGCCCATGGCTTTCCGCCTAGAGCTGAACGTTTTATCAACGCCTTAGCAACCACTTTTTGCAAAAAGACACACGATGATGCCACTGGAGCAGATGCCGCATGATAAATAATGATTCTGACCGCTCAGCCATTTTTAAACTTGGTATTCTGGTAAACCCTTTTGCGGGTATAGGCGGAGCCCTTGCTCTTAAAGGTAGCGACGGTGCAGAAATTAGAGAAAAAGCATTGGCGATGGGAGCAGAGAAGAAAGCCAATGAAAAAATGGCAAAAGCACTCAGTATCCTTGAAGCATTGTCGGGGAAATTTACCGTAGTGACAGCGGCGGGCGATATGGGCGAAACAGTCTGTGAATCGCTAGGTATTCCTTATGAGGTAATTTACACGCCTAGTGCTGCACAAACCGAGGGCGAAGATTCAGAGCGCGCAGCGAAGGCGATGGTCGAGGCAAACGTCGACTTGCTGCTGTTTGCAGGCGGCGACGGCACAGCCCGTAATATCTGTAGCGTAGTCGGCACACAAGTCCCCGTGTTGGGTGTGCCCGCCGGTTGCAAAATTCATTCTGGCGTTTACTGCGTGTCGCCGTCAGCGGCAGGGCAGGTAGTAAGTCAGATGATCGCAGGCGAGCTCGTGAGTGAAATGGATGCCGAAGTACGTGATATTGACGAAAACGCATTTCGCGAGGGCAAAGTTATTGCCAAACACTATGGTGAAATGCGCGTACCGGCAGAACTCACTTATGTTCAAGCCGTAAAAATGGGCGGCAAAGAAGACGAAGCGCTGGTATTGGACGACATTGCTGCTTATGTCAGCGAAATTATGGAAGATGAACCTGACACCTATTTTGTTATGGGCTCTGGTTCGACCGTAGGTGCGGTTATGGATTTCCTTGGCTTAGACAATACTTTGCTAGGTGTTGACGTGGTTAAACAAGGTGAGTTAATCGCAAGTGACGTGACTGCCAGCGAACTAATTGCGCTGACAAAAGACAAACCCACCAAAGTGATTTTGACGGTTATTGGTGGTCAAGGGCACATTTTAGGGCGTGGGAATCAACAGTTAAGCCCAGCGTTTATTCGGCAAATTGGCAAACAAAATATGCTTGTTGTCGCCACTAAGCAAAAACTGCAGGCATTAAACGGAAAACCGCTTCGCTTAGACTCAAGCGACGCGGCGCTAGACGTTGAACTAGCAGGCGCGTTCTCGGTTATTACGGGCTACAAAGACAAAGTGCTTTGCCAAGGAGTTTAAAGACTCAGTCCAAAATAACCAGGCTGATAGATTACTTTTAAAACCAAATTTAATGATCTCGAACTAATAATAGAAATTTAGAAATAAAGAACTGAAATTAACAACAGGAAGGAGTAAGACGTGTTACCACCTGCTGCAGCACCAGAAAGTGTCGTTAAAGCTATCGCAAATATTGAGGCATCGCTTGATGACGTGGTAAATCACGGTAGTGATGACGAACTATTTATTGCCAGCTACTTGCAAGGCCATTTTGCCGTTGAGGCTCGCCAATTAGAGATGCAAGAGGGCGCTACTGTTGCGATGCTTAATGACAAAATGCTCGAAAGCCTTAATAGTGCTTTCGCTAACAATGAATTAGAAAACGAAGATGCAAAGCAAGTGAAAGCGCTTTGGGCACGATTAGTCGCAATGTAATTGCGGCTTTTTCAGCTAACGTTTCTTCCAAAAAAACTATCTCAGAGTGCGTCCTTTTTACCCTTTTTACAATCCATAACAGTTTTATTTGCGCTAACCTTATTTCCGCCGCTTATCTACGGAGAAGATCATGCTTATGATATCCTGTTTACTGGTACCAGAACCGAACAAGACGTACAAACGATTACGCGAGGTGACCTTGTCAACTTTAAAAACACGTGGTTACGCCCCGACAACGCGACAATTTTTGTCGTTGGCGACACTACGTTAGATGCCATAAAACCCATGCTTGAAAAAGAGTTTGGTAAATGGAAAGTGAAAGGTAACAAAGGCACGAAACAATTTGAACGAAAGGGCCGAGGAATTACTCGGCCTTTTTTATTCAGAATTATTCACTAAATTCGTCAAAAGCACGTAAAGCATCGGCAGCATACATAAATGATGGGCCGCCTCCCATATAGACGGACATACCGCACACTTCTTCGATTTCTTCACGGGTAGCACCTAAATGCACTAGCGCTTTAGCATGAAAGCCTATGCAGCCATCACATCGTGTTGCGATGCCAATGGCAAGGGCAATAAGCTCTTTCGTTTTTTTATCTAACGCGCCGTCGGCGGTCGCCGCTTTGGCCATATCAGAAAATCCCTTCATGACTTCTGGCACGCCTTTTTTAACTTCGGCTAGATAAGGATTCAAACTATCGGTAATTTCTTTATATGACTTCGTCATAGCGTTCCCCTGATGAAAATGTAATGGATTATTAGGCTTGAACATCTATAGATACTCAGGCTTAATCTAAATAAAATTCAAAGCAAATCTTATCGTTCAATACGCACCTATTTTAGTCAAAATGTTAATAGTGCGTTATGACGTAAGTCAATAACTGTCAAGGATATCGTACAAATGCGCCTTTTGTTGAATGGTTCGAAAGACCAGAATGCACTAAAGTGAAGGCAGTTTAATTTATCGCCTTGATTCTTATTTTGAAGCTCCTCTTATCTGCTAACAAAGCAAAAATTATCCGTTCTCTCGAGCGCACGATTGCAATTTTTCTAATCAATCTGTTTTGTGTTTCGTTAGTGTTTGCGTCGGAGTCAAATAAGTTAATGAATGAGTATGCGGTCGAACTTTTAACCGCTGAAGATGGCTTTGTTTCATCAGAAATCTATTCCATAGTCCAAGACCGCCAAGGTTTCCTTTGGTTTGGTACCGCGGAAAATGGCCTGATGCGATACGACGGCCGCAACGTAAAGCTCTTTGAGTCAAATAGCGAAAACGAGCAAAGTCTTTCTCATAACGATGCCGGCAACTTAATGTTGGATGCTGAGGGCAATATTTGGGTGGGAACGTGGGGCGGTGGTGTCAACAAATACGAGCCTACAACTGGTCGGTTTGTACGCTACTCAAACGTGCCTAACGAAGCAGACTCTTTATCATCAAACCGAATACAGTCACTTTTTCAAGATAGCACAGGTGATATCTGGCTGGGATCTTACGATAAAGGGCTTAATCGTTTTTTGGGCAATGGGCGATTCCAGCGAGTTCAAAAAATACCTGGAGTTAAAAATAGCCTTTCCCATAATCGCATTTGGGACATCATTGATAACGATGCCGATAGTCTTTGGGTAGCAACCAGCTATGGGGTTAATTTACTCGATAAAAAAACGTTAAACGCCAAGCATTTCCTGCCGGATCCGAAAAATAAAACGGCTACAGGCGCAAACGAAATACGCAGCTTACTCCGTACATCTTCTCATCAAATATTTGTCGCGACGCAAAATGGGCCTTTCTTATTTCTTCCCAGTTCCGGTGTTTTTCTGCCTCAAACAACACGAGATGGTGAATCATTAAGTCAAGTAAACTCAATGATCGAGGATCATGATGGCCAAATATGGTTCGTCACCACCGAGGGACTGTATCGTCATGCCAGAGAGGGGAACTATGTTGAGAAGGTCGATTTTGGTTATGAAAACGGCCTTCGTATTATCTTTGAAGACCATACTAAAACCAAGTGGATTACCAGTGAGGTTCATGGGATTTTTAAGTTCTCTCCTCGCGGTAAATTAAAACAAATCAATAGTGAATTACTAACCGCACCAAGCGGTATCGCACTTGATAACAGCGATAAAAATGTCGATGTACTTATCGTCACGGCAAACGCCGACGTGTTCAAATGGAAAGTTAAAGAAGAGCTCCTGCAAAAAGAACACGATTCGGTATTCAAAGAGCTTGAAGGTTATAAAGAGCGTGGGGTTATAGAAAGACCAATTATAGTGCCTGATCAAGCGGGTTTTCTGTGGGTCGCACAAGACAACTTTGTGGCCAAAGTCGACCGACGCACTAAAACAGTAAGTCGAATTGAATACCCTAATACTGACAGTGATTATCGCCAGTTTCGAGAGTTTAGAGCGCTTGAACTAGATAATGACGGTAATGTTTGGATTGGTACCTACAAGCACGGTATCTACATTTACAACAAACTTTCCGGGGAGTACAAGCATCTCACAACCAAAGACGGTTTAACGCATCCAGAAATTCACAGCCTATACAAAGACGCTAGCGGTAATATGTGGGTGGGCACGGGGGGAGGTGTGAATTTGTGGTCAGTTAATAGTCAAAGTTTCACGTTTTTTAGTGGCGCAGAGGACCATGCGGGAAGTTTAGTTGATAGCATTGTTGAAGATATCCACCAAACGAGTGATGGAGAAATATGGGTAGCAACACAAAGGGGGTTGTTCAAATATCTCGCAGAGTCTAAATCCTTTCAGCATTTTAGTGAGAAAAATGGGCTGCCCACCACCTTAATAAGAGCGATCGCTGATGGCGACGACGGCAGACTGTGGCTTACCACTAATAAAGGTGTTCTTCTCTATAACCCCGACACACAAAATGTTATTAGCTACAACCGTACTACAGATTTGGCAGGCAAAAACTTTTACTCAGATAGTTTAGTTAAAGCGAGTGGAAAAACTTTCTTTACGAGTAGTCAGCGGGGAATAGAGTACTTCAAATACAACCAAGAGCAAACCGACGCCGTTAGCGCAAACATAGTTCTCACTGGTTTTAAAAAGATGGGGGAATCGGTAGAGCTCGATAAGCCGCTGTCTTATGTCACTGATATCGACCTTTCTTATGAAGATTACTTTTTTTCATTAGATTTTGCGCTTTTGGATTTTTCAGATCCTAAGCGTGCCCGCTTCGCTTACAAATTAGAAGGGTACGATGAGCAGTGGATTGATATTGGAAATCATGACTCGGTGTCGTTTACCAACTTAAATGGTGGTGACTACAGATTACTCGTAAAAGCCATGAAACCAAATGGAGAGTGGGGTGATGATACTTTATCCTTAAATTTGCATGTGGCCGTAGCACCATGGAAAAGCTGGTGGGCATACACTATCTATGGCTTAATTTTGTTAGGTATGGTTGTTTCGGTGATTTACCTGCGCACCCGCTTACAACAAACAGAAATTACAAAACAAAAGCGCTTTGTTCATGCACTAGAGCAGCAGGTATCTGAAAAAACCGCATCGCTAAAAGCGCAAGCCAACCATTTGAAGCAAGCACTAGAACAAGCAGAAGAAGCAACGAAACTGAAGTCTGAATTTCTTGCCAATATGAGCCATGAAATTAGGACGCCGATGAATGGCGTTATAGGTATGCTCGGTCTGTTGAAGAAGAGTGAGCTTACTGCAGAACAGAATCAGCGGTTAAACATTGCTAGGTCTAGTGCTAACTCATTGCTCGTACTCATTAATGATATTTTAGACTTTTCGAAGATAGAAGCGGGCAAGCTTGAGCTAGAGTCGGTAGATTTTGACCTAAGGGCGTTAGTGGAGAGTGTTGCGCTATCAGTAGCTCACTCGGCACAAGAAAAAGGTTTAGAAGTGATCGTTGATGTCCTTAAAGTTAACGATACAAAGATACATTCAGATCCAAACCGAATTCAACAAATTCTGACTAACCTTTTAAGTAATGCCGTTAAATTCACTGAACAGGGTGAGATATACATTGCTGCAAAGTTACTTCCAAGTGATGTTGAAAGTGAAGCTATACTTCACTTAACCGTAAAAGATACGGGTATAGGTATACCAGAATCAAAACTTCCTCATTTATTTGACGCCTTTACTCAAGTAGATGCCTCTACAACCAGGCGCTTTGGAGGAACTGGACTTGGTTTAAGTATAACTAGGAAACTGTGTCAGCTATTGGGAGGGGACATAAGCGTTACGTCAGAGCTTGGCAAAGGAAGTTGCTTCAACGTTATATGTAAAGTTTCGGGTTCGGAGGAAAGCATGAAACTGCAACCCGAACTTGTTAAAGAAAACATACGTTGCCTAGTGGTAGATAACAATGCGTCAACAAGACAATCCATGCAAACTCAGCTTGAATATTGGGGGGTGAATGCGTTAACTACATCATCATTAGAAGAGGCGGCAGCGCTTTGCTCAGCTGATGAGGGCAGTGAACAAGACCCGTTTAATATTGATATTTTGTTCTTGGAAAAAGTGGTTGTTGAAAACGAGCAATACAACCAGTTACTGAACGTTGAGGGTGTCGAAAACTTAAAGCACGGTCGTATTATTCTGATGACTAAACTGAGCGATGTCGATAGCTACAGCGAGTATAGAGGACTGCCAATAGACGAGTGTCTGCCTAAGCCCATAACAACTTCAGATTTACTAAGAATACTTGAAACTACGGTAGGTAAAGCCGGTACGCGAAACGATGTGCATACACAGCCTTTAGTTATGGGTACTATAGATTCTGCGGAGCAACATTCAGATGAAGCGCCAGTAGAGCTAGAAACTGAAAATAGCCCCCTCGCTAGCGAAGCAACACGCATTTTGTTAGTTGAAGATAACGCGATAAATCAACTGGTTGCTACTAATGCGCTCGAAAGCGAAGGCTATCGGGTAGATGTGGCAAACAACGGTCTAGAAGCGTTAAATATGTTGAAGTGCAGTGATCCTAAAGCACAATACAGCGCAATTATTATGGATTGCCAAATGCCCGAAATGGATGGGTTTGAAGCAACTCAATGCATTCGTGAAGGCGCGGCGGGAGATATTTACAAAAATACGCCCATAATCGCGATGACGGCCAATGCCATGCAAAGCGACAAAGATATGTGCATGGCAGCAGGTATGGACGACTTTCTTACCAAGCCCATCGATAATCAGAAAGTAACGTCGACCTTACAGAAATGGCTAAACAAAAATAACTAGGCACTCGCCAAAAAGGAAATAAACGCGTTAATATGCAACAAGTTTTTAACATGTTGTGAGAGCGTTAATGCTAAATCGAGCATCAAAACCCTTCGTAAAACTCGTCGAAAGATATCTTCCCGATCCTTATATTTTCGTTTTATTACTTACCCTAATTACGCTTGCTTTTGCGGTGGTCATTCAAGACCAAACTCCACTTACCACAATTCAACAGTGGGGAGACGGATTTTGGGGGCTGCTCACATTTTCAATGCAAATGTTTTTGGTGCTAGTCACAGGGTTTATGCTGGCATGCACGCCGTTAGTAAAAGCCTTACTTGAAAGGCTGGCGAGCTTAGCGAAAAGCCCTGGGAGTGCCATTGTGCTGGTCACCTTGGTGTCGCTTATCGCAAGCTGGATAAACTGGGGCTTCGGTCTTGTTGTAGGCGCGTTGTTCGCTAAAGCCTTAGCAAGAAAAGTGTCGGTTGATTATCGGTTATTGGTGGCAAGCGCGTACTCAGGCTTTATTGTATGGCATGGTGGTTTAGCGGGCTCTGTGCCCTTAACTATTGCGACGCCGGGTCATTTTTCAGAAGCACAGATTGGCGTAGTTGGCACTGGCGAGACTATTTTCAGTGGGTTTAACTTGCTGTTATTGGCAATCATGTTCGTGATTATACCTCTTGTTAATCGTTTAATGTTACCGACTGAATCTGAAAGCATTATTGTCGATAGCGCCAAGCTAAAAGATGACGCTTTCCCTTCGGCAACAAGCGAACGGCCCGCCGACAAACTTGAAAACAGCAAGGTGCTTGGGTTACTCGTAGGCTTTGCAGGGCTTGCTTATCTCATCAACTACTTTGTTTCAGGGGGCGGGCTTAATCTCAATATCGTTAATACGCTATTTCTCTTTCTCGCTATTGTCCTTCACGGTACACCACGCAATGTACTGCACAGCCTGCAGCAAGCCGTTCAGGGCGGTAGTGGTATTGTTATACAGTTCCCATTTTACGCGGGGATCATGGCGGTAATGGTTCAATCAGGATTGGCACAAACCATGTCAGAGTGGCTGATTAGCTTTGCATCTGCAGAGTCATTGCCAGTATGGAGTTTTATTAGCGCAGGCATTGTTAATATTTTTGTGCCATCGGGGGGAGGTCAGTGGGCAGTGCAAGCCCCAGTAATCTTGCCTGCTGCCGCAGAACTTGGTGCCGAAATAAATAGAGTTGCAATGGCGGTAGCGTGGGGTGATGCGTGGACTAATTTGATTCAGCCATTTTGGGCGCTACCCGTACTTGCCATAGCTGGCCTGAAAGCCAAAGACATTATGGGCTTTTGCTTGGTTCAGCTTATCGTAACCGGTGTCATTATTTCCTTGGTATTGCGGTTTGTGTGAGGCAAATAACTTCCAGCGTTAAGGCGAGTTGTCTAACAGGCAAGTGCCGCACCTTTTTAGCGAAGACCTGAAAAGCCAAGTTTTTCAACATATACCCTTAAACATTATAGTCTTTCATATTTAACGTATTGTGAATGCTAGGAATGCGTTCTTCTGCATGGTGATTTACATACAGCAGTGTACTTGTGCCTGCTTTAGCCAATATATCAATAAGCTTAAGCGCTTTTTGGCGGTTGAAGTCGTCTAAACCATTGCAAGGTTCATCCAAAATAAGCACGGCGGGGTGCTTAACCATAGAACGTGCAATAAGTACTAATCGCTGGTCACCAAAAGATAGTGACTGAAACGGCGTGTTCTTTTTCTGTTTCAGACCTAGTACTTCAAGCCACTGCTCTGCCACCATGCGCTCCGCTTGCGTGGGGCGGGTGTACAGACCAATACTGTCGTGAAAGCCTGAAATGATAACGTGCTCAACACTTGCATTCACTTTGTACTGCATATGGAGCGCATTTGACATAATTCCAATGTGCTTTTTAATGTCCCATATGCTCTCGCCTGTGCCACGTTTTATGCCAAACATTGTTAAATCGTTGGTATAACAATGGGAATTATCACCGGTAAACATTTGAAGTAAACAGGTTTTGCCTGACCCATTAGGGCCAGTGATCTGCCAATGCTCATTTTTGTTAAGTGTAAAGTTAAGCTTTTCAAATACGGTTCGCTCATCGAAGCGCACGAACCCATCTTTAAGCTGAATTAAGGTATGAGGTAGTGAATCTAACTCACTGTTTTGAACATTGCGGTTGGGGTCATCGCCGTGTTTGTTTTTAGCGTTAAGGGCTGAGGGAACATCGATATCATCAGACTCTAGTGCAAACCAGGTGCTTAATTCTGAGCGCAAATCGTCATAGTTAAGTTTATCTTCAGATTCCCACGTAATAGCCAAGTCATCCATGACAATCAACTGGGCTTGCATATTTTTGGGAATATCTGCGAGCTTGTTGGCGGTAAGCACTAAAGAAGCCTGCCGCTGAGAAACAAGAAAGCGACTAAATGCATTTATAGCTTCAACATCTAAACCTTCGAAGGGTTCATCAAGCAAAATAATAGAGGCATTACTTAACCATGCCAACATGATAATAATTTTGCGGGTTTCACCTGTTGAAAGTGAAAGAAACGCATTATCTAGCAGATGCTCAATTCTAAGCGCAGAGACGAGTTCGTCGTAATAAGGGTGGTATTGATAATCCTCATTAGTCTGTGCGAATAGTTCGCGAACCTGTGTTGGCTCAGCTATTACGTCTAAAATATCCGCACTGTCTTTTTGTTTTTCCTCTTCAATTATCGCTTGCTGTTTAAAAACCGAAACCTCTGCAACAACCGAACTACATTCACGACTACCGCTTGCTACCTTCCCACTACCGGCAAGCGCGGAAATTAAGAGTGATTTCCCGCTACCGTTTCTGCCTGCAATAAGGAAGTGCGACGGCGCACTTTCAGTACAGAGCGCTAGCGAAAATGCAGGAGTAATGTATTGATTAGAAAGCTTTATTTGAAATTCAGAAAGGTACAGCATTAATGATCGCGAGTGAATATAAAGTAGAACCATTGTGAAGTTTTCTGATTACCTGTCAATGGTGTTATTCCTCAGCAGAGCTAATTAGCCAACTGTGCCTTTCGAAAATGGTGCTCTATGTCTCATCACGATTATCGTGGGAACCTTGATGTAATCTACACCTCTTAGTATTTGTATTAAAAACCAACAGCTTCAAATTTAATACTTATTGCCCCAATAGATTAGCTAAGAGAACAAGGAATGATTACGTTTAAAAAAGGATTTACACTAATCTGTGTAGCACTCATTTATTTTATTATTTCGGTTTTAATACACGAGCTAGGGCACGGAATAGCAGGGAAAGTATTAGGGATGGGGCAGTTAGTCATTGCTGTTTGGCCTGGCTTCGAAATTTTTCCGGAAATGGGGGCGCTGAATAATATAAAGCATTGGCCCGGCAGTGCGGTAGCAGTTGTTAGTTTCATTCCAGAGGTAAAATCTTTAAGTGTTGATATTCACCGCGAATTTAACTCTTATATTATAAAGCCTATCCTAAACATACAGCATAGCAGCGTTTTATACGACCAAAATCGTGTGGCGGTCGTGCTTTTGATGGGAAGTGGTACAACTTACTTAATCTCTTTGCTATGTATCATTTTCCTTTGGCTTTGCAGCCCTGTGGGTATCCTGAGAAAAGTGTGTGTCTTCGGCGCTTTTATGTTTTATGACCTGCTATGCTACTCAATTTTCCCAGTCTTTTTTGACCTTCGCCACTTAATATTTATCGGTGGGAAGCTGCCTGAGTCTGTTATCGCTCTTGCACAATTGGGAATGCCTTCAGAAATTTCAGTAACGTTAGTTGTGATTGTGTGTTGTACTCAAACGTATTTTATAAAGCGATTGCTGAGTAAAGAGTAAACAGATTGTTTAGAAAGGGATATCGAGTGGAAGAAGTAGTCATTGTTACAGGGTCGTTTATTGATTTAGCGGGTGGGAAGTAAAGCGCGTGATAACACTCAGAGATTTTAAAATGAGCGATGTAGGTAGACTGGTAGATATTTTGAATCAACCGTCGGTCACGCAATATCTATCGACAAAAATTCCCAGCCCTTATACAAAAGAAGATGCCACATGGTGGATTCAAGAGGGGAGCAAAGAGGGTTTTATAAGAGCTGTAGAGTACGACGGCGAGTTAGTAGGGTGTATTGGTGTTAACCCAGGAAACTTTGAATATGAAAGAGCCGGAGAGGTCGGGTACTGGCTTTGTTCATCACATTGGCGAAAAGGGATTATGCGTGACGCGCTGCGCCAAATTATCGCCCTTACTTTCTCAAACACAAGTATAGAGCGCATTTTTGCCTGCGTATTTTCATCCAATCTTGCTTCGCAAAAGCTGCTGTTAGATGCAGGGTTTAGGCAAGAAGCGATATTGCAACGCGCCATTTTTAAAAATGGACGGTTTTACGATAGCCATATTTTTGCCATCTTGAGATAGCTAAAAGGTAATTCCCCAATAAAAGTGTTTTTCTGTGTCTGATAAAACAACCTTAATAAGATGCATTCTATAGAAAGGAATTTTTGTGAAAAAACCGGTTATATCAATTCTACTCGTTTTCCTGGTAATCGTTTGCGCGGGACTATTAGTGCCAGAAAAACTCGTAATTCCAGTAGAGGGGGCATCCTCTAACGACTGGAATCACAATACGTTTTGGTATGAGCCATGGGGTAGCTCTGGTGTACACAAGGGGATAGACATCTTTGGAGCAAAAGGTACGCCTGTTCAATCCGCTACCGCAGGTTATGTTATCTACACAGGCGAATTGGGAAAAGGAGGGAACGTTGTCGCGGTTCTTGGCCCCAAATGGCGCGTACATTATTACGCTCATTTGCAAGAAGTTACTGTAGAGGAGGGGGCTTGGTTATCTCAAAAAGATAAAGTGGGAACCCTTGGCGATACTGGCAATGCCAAAGGTAAGCAGCCTCATGTTCATTATTCGATACTTTCTCTTATTCCTTTGCCATGGAAAGCAACGTCTGAACCTCAAGGTTGGAAAAAAATGTTTTTTCTTAATCCTCACGAAAAGTTGCTATAGGCGCAAATGCAAGGATGAGAGCTTTTTTAGGAAAATACATACTTCATATTGATGATATCGCAGGAACGAGCGGCCAAAGCAACACTGGCCGCGTTTGCCTAACACGTCAATTTGCCAAGATGTTTTGTATCAAGTCTTCTGTATCTACAATTGGGTCTTTGCCAAACCATATGGACCACAAGGCGTTAGCCAACGCTTTGTTTTCAGTTTCGACAACTAAGTTATTATTGAAAAACACACTAAGCTTATCTGAAGGAAGTCTAGATATTGTTAAGGTCGAATGTTTTTTTACTTCATCTTGAAATCCAGAGGATAGTCTCTCAATATCCTTTTTAATTGTATTTAGGTCAGCATCGACGTTATTTTGCTCAATGCCTTGCATAAGGGCTTCTTCTATTTGCTCTCGTGATACATCTCTCAGGAATTCTAGTTCGATGCGCTGTTGTGTATTTGCATTTAAGATGAACGTGATAAGCGAATCTTTAGTGGGAAAGTCACCTTTAGGCTTTACCATAAAGTGGCTAAGTCTGTAGACGTTAAAGAAAAAGCGTTTTTTAATTGTTGTACCGCTCAATGAAAGGCCATCGGCGGTTTTTATTACAGCGTTTTCCAGTGAATCGTCATAGGTATATGACGAATCAGTCGCGGCAATGACCGATAAGGAAAAGCAAGACATGACTAAAAAACTAAAAACGCGGCTAAAAACTACTTGCGACAAAACTGTTCCTCTGAAAAAGCTGTTGAAATAGGTAACAAGGGGAATACTGATATCGTTAATTACAATTAACGACTACTTACGATCAATTTCGATACTTTCTCAGTACGAAGATAAATGACAAAAATAGAGCATCTCTTGAAGTTTATACGTTTTCTTCTTTTCGTTCCCGTTATTACTACTTTAAGTAAACAAAGTCATGCAGATTACCTGCAAGGTTGTGATGATCCCGAGTATCTAGAGTATATCGATCAGCGTTTTACGTATCTTGATTCAAGGAGTCGTCGATTGCTTAATGATACGTTGCAAGATTACCAACTGAGTTTATCTAACCACAGCAATCCATATAAGGTGCTTAATGTTTTAAGCCGGCACATAAAATATAGCGCGCAGTTTGAGCCTATTGAGATTGCAGAATTCAAGATAGAGCGCGCATTCGACGTTGCGAACAAAATGAGCATTGAACAACAAATTGCGGGCGACGTTTACGATGGCTTTAGCAGTGAAAACCACTCCGTAGATATCGCAAGAGCATGGATTGCCTACCGAAAAGGCGACCTAAAGAAGGCATTTAACGCCCTTCATAATTCAATAAATGATATAGATTCTGCATTTCTTAGCGCTTTTGGCCCAGACTTTGATTTGGTGCGTCAACTTTATAATGATGGTTATGTTGAACCAGTTGTCGCGTATATTAAAAAAACCGAATTGTTTTGGATTGGCAAGCGGCCTAACACACTACGCAGTGCGTGGCTTAATATGATTAAGGCCGGCTGTAAAATACAATTCGACTCTATCGATACAATAAAAGCTAAGCAATTAGGGCTTACCTTGATTGACGTTCAAAAAGCGCTTGGTTTCGATTAACAGGTATGTTTGCTTTTATCGCCATCTAGCCACGATTTAAATTTAAAGCAGCGAAATGCGAGGGATCTCAAGATATGGACGTCATAGATATTAAGACTTTTATTCCAAGCAAAAACTACGACATTTCTAAAGCATTTTATTCTGAGATTGGATTTAATGCAGAATACGTAAATGAAGACCTAACACTGTTTGAAAATGGTGATTGTCTATTCTTTCTTCAGCGCTTCTATAATCCTGAATTGGCGAATAACTTTATGCTACAAATATGTGTAGCAGACATTCAGAACGCTTTTGATTTGTGCTCGCGCTCGTTACATAAAACGAAAATTTCACCAATTGAGCAACAACATTGGGGAAGTGTTTTCTATCTATGGGGCCCGTCGGGCGAGCTTCTTCACATTACTGAATTAGGTAGCTAGCTTTTGCTAAAATGAGGGGAGGAATGACGAATGATGCATACCAATTACACCGTTAATGAAAGTCCTCCGTCAGCTGAAGACTTTGCCAGTTTAAGAAAATTGATTGGATGGAGTAACCCGTGTTTATCGGTTGTTCAAAAAAGTATTGATGCCTCGTTGTTATGGGCAACAATTTACCTCGACAACAACCTTGTAGGCTGTGGTCGGGTGATTGGCGATGGCGCAATGTATTTTTATGTTCAAGACGTCATTATTCATCCAGAACATCAGAATAAAGGCTTGGGATCGAAAATAATGAACACGTTGATTGCACACTTGGAGTCTTGCTGCGCACCTGGCGCAACGATTGGTTTGTTGGCTGCGCACGGTAAAGAGAGTTTTTATCTTAAATTCGGGTTTGAACCTCGTGATGGTGAAAGTTTAGGTTTAGGAATGTGCAGGTTTATTTAGCTAATTGGTCATTAACGCGGCATGAGAGTCCAAGGAGTCCTCAAGTTTTTTAGTCACCTGGTATTATGATAATTGCCTATTAATTATCGGCAGCTTTCTGTCCTAAGGCGGCAATTCCCCTCCGCTTTTTATGAATTGGATGGCGATGGATATTAAATTCCTTCAGCACTGAAAGACTATATCCCCCCTGAAATTAGCCGCCTTATCTAACACGTTTAAAAGTAGCGTTCTCAACGCGACTTGTAGCCTCTCTTTGGTGTGAATTTTGCAAAAGCCTGCTTAAAGACACTGAAAATGTCGGTTTGCGTAGTAGCTGATCACTGTTTTTCGATGAGTTTTTACTTCTTTCCGATAGAAATTTGACGTTTTTCACTGGACACGTGTAATGAAAAGTATGACAAAACCTGTCTCTCACGCTTTGCTGACAGAAAATGGTCGCTTGAACGCGAAAGCCTTGGCATATACCGCGCTTATATTGGGCTTACTCTCTGGTTGCTCTTCATCTGAGGAACCTAAGAGTCAATTTGCGCAAACCGATGCCAGCGACGTATCGGCATTGGGGAATGTGGAATACCATACCTATATGTTAGCGAACGAACTTTTTGCTGATGTGGGTCCAGCACGTCAGTCTCGCTACGCGGTAGTTGGCTTTGTACCTGCCGATACTATGAAATACAGTGCTAATCATCAACATCCGCTAATGTTGTTGGGCCATCAGCTTGAACAGGGAATGATTACTGAGGCCACGAAAAGAGGCTTTACTACTCAAGAATTTAAGCTTTCGAACGATATAATTGTTAGTGACGAAAGCGACAGAGTATTAACCCGCGATATCGACCAGCTTTCCAACATTGAGCGCGTCGATTTTTATATTACCGGCACCATGGTGTATCAAGAGTCTGGTGCGGTGGTTAACGCTCGAATTATCAACGCTAGAAATAAAAACATTGTCGCTGCAGCAACACGCTTTTTCCCTGCCGAACTGTTTTGGCGCGAAGAACAAGTAACCACCAGAAACGGCAAGTTATACAGAACTGAAGGTACGAGGTAACCCCATGAAAAGACGAAATCAATACGCGGCGCTTTCGCTTTGTGCTTCACTGCTAAGCATTAGCGGGTGCTCTATGATGATGGGGGAAGAAGAGGTAGCCGAACAAGCGCCTCAGCGCCCGGCTATGAATGTGATTGATATTACTGCCGCCGACCGTGCTCCTGCTAAGCCCATTGAAAATAACGGTGATAATCAGTCTCAAGGAATGGACGCGTATGGGGCAATTGGGCAACCTCCGTTATACTCAAGCGTTCAGGGTGCCTATAAAGGTCGCCCACTGACCAAACATATTGGCGACTATGTTAAGAACATGGCGCAAGACTTAATTTCCAATATGGAATACGTCAATAATAAAACGCCAATCGGTGTAACCCATTTCGCATTGCTAGATACTGACTTACAAAAAACGGATTTGCTAGGTCGTCAGATGGCGGAATCTTTTGTTCACGAACTGCATAAATTCCGCGTACCCGTTATCGACTTCAAAGCCACCGAGTATATTCGCATTACTGACGATGGCGATTTTGTATTAAGCCGAGACTATTTGGAATTGAGCAGCAGCCTTCCTATAGAATACGTACTTACCGGAACCATGACCAAGCACCAAGGTGGCGTGTTAGTTAATGCCCGTATTTTAGGCATGGAGTCGCGCGCGGTGGTGGCAACTGCGCAAATGTTAGTGCCGTTCTACGTAGTAGATGCACTTATTCCAAGTGACGGTAGCCAGCAAAACGGTATGCGCGATGGCGTTAAGCTAAGTCGCGGCTAGGAGTTTCAGCATGGTGTTTACAAAGAAGCTTGTGTCAAGCAGTTGGGCAGCCGTTGGCGTAATGCTAAGTGTATGTATGACAGGGTGTACTAGCACACAATCTATTGGCTCATTTTGGTTAGGTGAAGACGGTGAAATTACGCATCACGCCGAGCCAGTGCCTGTACCAAGCCGCTCAGGGCTAGAGTACACACCAGATTCTCGCGATAGACAATATCAACAGCACGTGGAAGTCGACCCCGGCTATAAAGACCCATTACACCATGGCTATTCACCTTCACAGACGCACAAGCGCTTAAATGATTACGCCTCGCAACTTGCGATGGAGTTAATGGACAATGCAACCCGTCTTACGCAGCAAGATATGGTGGGTGTGGCGAGTTTTGTGAGGCTTAATCAGTCGTTGAGCGACAGCACCGTGTTAGGCAATCAGCTTTCAGAGTATCTAATAGCCGAGCTACAAGACTTTGGGTTAGCGGTTGTCGACTTTAAGCTTGCAGGTGGCATTACCGTAACGCCAATTGGCGATTTCGTACTTACTCGAGATGGTACTGCACTCGCTAAACAGGTTGAGATGGACCATGTTGTAACTGGCACCATCATTGAAGATGACAGAGGCGTCCGCGTAAACGCCCGTATCGTGTCGCTGGAAAATAAACAAGTGGTAGCAAGCGCTAACGTATACATTCCCGCTTTTATCGTGATGGATTTAAATAAAATGGCTAGCGTAAACTAGCCATTTACTTCCATTGTGCTCTGTTTTTTCAAAGCGAACTCATTTCATGTTCGCTTTAAAACCTCTAAATATCCGATCTATTGTGTTTAAGGCAAAGGAGAATTTTCACAAAAACCTCTCCGTTTATTAACCCTGATTTCTCATCGCTTCGCGAGTCATAAAGCGGCTTGTGTTTACAGCATTAAGCAGTTCATTGCTTAAAGGTAGCGGCTCCTTACATAGACTGCTCACCAAGACCTCTGCCATTAAAGGCGCTGTGGTTAACCCTCGCGACCCTAAGCAAGTAAGGGTGGAAACTACGCTGCTTGGCAACACTGGCGCGCTAGTCAACGGTTTGCCCACGCCTAGCATAGTGTAGTGCTCTTTTAATGAGTCAAAATTATGTAGTGCACCGACAACAGGCTGGTGGTCGGGTGAACCTAAACGCGTAGCGGCTCTGGCTTTACCGTCATGTTGTAATGCTTGCACGATGTCGGTACTTGCCAGCGCCTGTTCGTGTGTGGCGAGGTTCATTTCAGTTTCATCGCCTCGTACATCGGTACTTAAGTCGTTTTTAACGTAGGTTGAACCTAACGCGTGCCGACCTTCGAATACAGGTGTCATATAGCCTTTGTGACACAACACAGTGTTAAGCTGTTCAATTGGCATTTGGGTGGGAATAGCTTCAACCTGGCCGCGAACAGGGCGAAGGGACAGGCTGTTAAAATCGCTAGCGTTTACCGCACCTGCACCAAGGGCAAGGATAAGGTGATCGGCAGTAATAACTTCTTCACTCTCAGCGCTATCGAAATTAAAACGAATCTGCACCCGCTGCTTTGTTGTCTCAACTGCCTCATGAGACACATAGGTATGATTGGGTTTCAACTCGAGTTTGCCACTTTGAAGTGCTTCTTCAATCATGGCAGTAACTAGCTGCGGAGGAGAAAGCCATCCGCCCAAGCCAATGTATAAGCCAGAGTAGGGAAGAGCTAGGTTAGCGATATCGCTCACTTCTTTGCTGTCCACGGGTTTAATCAAAGCTTCAGGCCATACGTCGGCTGCTGCCAGTTTATTTTGACGTTCTGCTACCTTGTCGTTAAAGCTTAATTGAATAACACCACAGAAATCATGGGCAACGTCGGCTAGGCCACAGGCTTTTGCATGTTCAATAGTGTGGTCGTAGGCTTGTCTAGCATACAAAAAACTATGCGCTTGAATGCGGCTGGCAATACTTGCTTCGCTATGAAGCTGCGGGTAAAAACCGCCTTGCGGGTTGCCAGAAGCGCCGCTTGCAAGGGTGTCACCATCGAAATACAAAGTAGTGCTAATGCCGCGTTTTACTAAAGCCAGGCATGCCGTAGCTGCTGCAAGGCCGGAGCCTACTACTGCGACTTTGCTTGTTTTATCTAAACTGTCGTTCGCGTACCTATAATAGGGGCCAGCAGGTAGGCGAAGTTTATGCTGCACATTCTCATTGTCTTGGTCAAAAACGCCGGTCAACATGTCGCGCTTACGGCCAAAACCGTTGCGTTTTTTAATGGTAAAACCCACACCAGCTAGCCCTCGCTTTACGATACCTGCGGCGGTAAAGGTTCCAAATGTTGTACCTGTTTTTGACAAGCGAGCCATTTGGCTAAACAGTGCATCGGTCCACATATCAGGGTTTTTGCTTGGTGCAAAACCATCTAAAAACCAGGCATCGATGAGGCCATTTACAGGAGAATGCCATTGAGGCAAAAGCTCGTGTACATCACCAATCCACAAGTCGAGTGTGGTTGAATGGTTATCAAAATGAAGGCGATGACAACCTTCAAGTCCCATGGGGTAAAGTGAAGCGAGTGCTTCCGCTTCGTCTTTAAGAGCAGGAAAAGCTTCTAGCGCACGCTGCATATCCTGTTGAGGCAGTGGAAACTTTTCCGTGGTAATAAAATACAGGCGCTTTAACGGATGATCAGGGTTCGCTGCTCTAAATTCGTTAAAGGCACGCATGGTGACCAAAAAGTTCAGCCCAGTTCCAAAACCTGTTTCGGCGATGACAAAAGTAGGGTTGGGCCACTGTTGCCAGCGTTCAGCAAGGTCGTTGCCTGCAACAAAAACGTGTTGGGTTTCATCAATTCCGCTGTCGTTAGAAAAATAAACGTCGTTAAAATGGTCGGCGACAGGCGTACCGCTCTCATTAAAATGAACCTGTGCATGCTTAGATTTCACTGTTTATTTTTCTCCTGTGGTTTTGGCTGAGCGATAACAACGCATCAGCCCGTTTTCTTGTTATTTAAATCTGTAACAGTTGGTGGCGTATTCTACCTGCCACCACTTTGTTTTTCTGCATAAGTTTACATTTGAGCAGGGCCTGCATTTTCCCATTGCATACGTAAATAGCAATGTATCAATAATAACAATGCGTTTATTTAAATCTCGTTGTAAAAATTTTGTTAATTTTATTGTTGCATATTGCGAATAGTACAGGGGGAAGATATGGCAGGGGGGGTTTATCAATGCGGCAAAAGTATTTACAGACGCAGTAGAGGCGATATGGATGACCGTGCACGTATTATAGCACATGCACTTGCTGAACATGGTGTGTGCGATAACGATGTGGTCGCTATTTTTATGCGAAACCACGTCGATATATTTGAAATAGTAGAGGCATGCCGATATGTGGGTTCGCGCTATGTTCTGCTTAATTGGCACAGCCCCGTTGCCGAACTTTTGCCTATTTTAGACGACTGTGGCGCTAAAGTGCTATTCGCTCATCGCGATTTATTAAAGGGTGAGAATGTCCACGAAACGTTATTACGAGTTCCCACCTTGTCTGCGATATACACGATTAAAACGCCGGAAAGCATTTTAGAGCGCTATCATCTTACAGGTGATTCTGAATTGGCTACGGAACCGAAAATCGGGGAGCGGTATCTTTGCCTTGATACGCTATTAGCTGCCCCAAACGCAAAGCGCCACAATGAACCGCCAAAACGCTTTAAGGGCATGTTTCCCTACACATCTGGCAGTACCGGAAAACCTAAAGGTATTAAGCGAGATGTAGACCTAACGCGGCCAGACCCTTATTTAATATTTAAAGGGCTGTCTGAAGCGTTAATGCAGCTATCAATAGGTGATCGCTTTTTTGTCTCGGCACCGCTTTATCACAGTGCACCACATGCGCTTACGCTCTGCTGTTTAGCAGCGGGTAATATTGATGTATACATTGAGCCTCAATTCGACCCCGAACGCTTTTTACAAGACATAGAGCGGTTTAAGCTGACTCACGCCTATATTGTTCCTACCATGATGGTGAGGCTACTTAAACTGCCCGAGTCGATAAGAAGCAAATACGACACTTCAAGCTTGCGATTTGCCTTATCAACCGGGTCCGCACTGCCAAGCGATGTGAAAGAAGCAATGATTAACTGGTTTGGTCCAATTTTCTATGAATCTTATGGTGCTAGTGAATTAGGCTTTATGACCCTAATTTCATCTCAAGAAGCATTAGATAAGCCAAATTCTGTGGGTAAGCCCATTCCCGGTGCCGCGATTAAAATACTGAGCGACGATAAAGAGGAGTGCAAAGTAGGTGGTGTTGGCGTTATATATGCGCACCTTTCCATGTTCGCGCCATTCAAATATACCAATACTACGGGCTCGCAAAGCGACTTACATGTTGGTGAATTCACGACATTAGGTGATATGGGTTATGTGGACGAAGATGGCTACTTATATATTTGCGATAGAAAAAAAGACATGATCATCTCAGGTGGCGCCAATATATTTCCTGCTGAAATAGAAAGCGTCATCATCGAAATGCCTGAGGTTGCAGACTGCGCGGTATTCGGTGTGCCTGATGCTGAGTATGGCGAGAAAGTCGTGGTGGCTGTTCAATGCTCACCCGACAACGCGCTGTCGATTGATGCGCTACACGGGTATTTAGATGGCAAACTGGCGCGGTTCAAGTGGCCTAAAATGTTGCAAATACTCGATACTCTGCCCAGAGAAGATACGGGTAAAATATTTAAGAACAAACTTAGAGCTCACTTTGGTCAATAAAAGAAACCGCTAAAGCTATTTTGAAGGTTTTGTGAAGGTATAAATTAACGCTGGTCATGACCCTGTGCATTCGTGCTACATTGGAATTATTCCGAATAAGAAAGCTTAGACGAAGACGGCAAAAACGAAAAAGAAGGGAAGTGGGAAACTACCTGTTTATACACATAAGCCCAGAATTGAAACAGGTACTGCAGCGCTTAATTTTGGATAAATTGAGTATGGCAATTGGCAGAGCAGACCACTTTACCATTCAAAATCGTTACCATAAGCCGCAACAACGCAAAGGGTAAACTATGAGAAGAGCAGTTATCACCGGTCTTGGTATCGTATCAAGCATCGGCGTAAATAAAGAAGACGTACTTGCTTCACTTAAAGCGGGTAAGTCTGGAATTACATTTTCAGAACAGTTCGCCGAAATGGGCCTTCGCAGCCAAGTTTGGGGCAACATCGACATCGATTTGAAAGACCATATTGACCGTAAAGCTATGCGCTTTATGGGCGATGCGGCAGGCTACGCATACGTGGCGATGCAACAAGCCATTGCAGACTCTGGTTTAGAAGAAAGCGACATTTCAAACGAGCGCACAGGTATTATTGCTGGCTCAGGTGGCGCGTCTTCTGAAAACCAAGTGCTTTCTGCTGATATTCTTCGCGAAAAAGGCGTTAAGCGTGTTGGTCCATACATGGTTCCCCGCTGTATGGCGTCTACGGTATCGGCTTGCCTAGCGACACCGTTTAAAATTCGCGGCGTGAACTATTCAATTGCTTCTGCGTGTGCAACTAGTGCCCACTGTATTGGTAATGCGCTAGAGCTTATTCAGCTTGGTAAGCAAGACGTAGTATTCGCCGGTGGCGGTGAAGAATTACATTGGTCACTATCAAGCCAATTCGACGCTATGGGGGCACTAAGCTCTAAATATAACGACAATCCTGCCGTTGCATCACGTACTTATGACGCAGCACGCGACGGCTTTGTAAGTTCTGGCGGCGGCGGTATGGTTGTTGTTGAAGAACTTGAGCACGCGCTTGCACGCGGCGCAAAAATCTACGGCGAAGTTGTAGGTTACGGCGCTACATCAGATGGTTTCGACATGGTTGCACCGTCGGGTGAAGGCGCAATTCGCTGTATGAAAATGGCAATGCAAAATATCGATGCTCCAATCGATTACTTGAATACCCACGGCACATCTACGCCTGTAGGTGACGTGAAAGAACTTGCCGCTATTCAAGAAGTGTTTGGCCAAGCGGGCGTACCAATTAGTGCAACTAAGTCACTGACAGGTCACGCACTAGGTGCAGCGGGTGTAAACGAAGCTATTTACAGCTTGTTGATGATGGAGAATAACTTTATTGCGCCATCAATTAACATCGACACACTGGACGACGCGGCACAAGGGCTAGATATTGTTACCCAAGCTCGTGAAGCAACGTTAAACACAATTATGTCTAACAGCTTTGGTTTCGGCGGCACTAACGCAACGCTTGTTATGCAGCGTTACAACGGTTAATTAAAACCGCTTGAACCAGTAAGCTTTTTTAGCTTCAGTTAAGAAGTTTCAAAGAAGACAAAAGGGCGTAAACCTGAGCACCGTGGGTGCTTGTGTTTACGCCCTTTTTTTATTGGTATTTTTTAAATAAAACCTGTGTTTTCAGAAGCGGCCGCTTAAGCGATTGTAATTGTGTGTTTTGTCCGTGAAGCAGAATGTCAAATTTTTATTAAGCGCAGTGTTTCGAGTGACGCTAAATTTGTCGTTTAACTAAGTGCTCTGAGCTATCGGTTAAACCAACTTTCATTACTCAATCGGCAATCTTTGTCAATGTTTGCCATAATTTGCAAATGGTGGACATTTGGAAATAGACAATGGCAACTTTAAATGTGTCGCTTCCTGACGAAATGCGTACGTGGATTGATGAACAAGTAAAAACTGGCAAATTTGCTAATGCTAGTGATTATATTCGCGATTTAGTGCGTCGCAATCAGAGTGAGCGAGAGGCAATTAGCTTAGCTCTCATAGAAGGTGAATTGAGTGGGAAAAGTGATAAGAATGTTTTAGATATTATTCAAGTTAAGAAAACTCGAGCCTCAGAATGAATAAATATACCCTCTCCAATAAAGCAGAGGAAGTTATCTCCGGGATTTACGATTATTCAGCCAATATTCATGGCGTAACTCAAGCTGAAGCCTATCTTGTTGCCCTACACGAAGCTCTAGTCATTCTGGCGGAAAACCCTAGTATCGGTGCTTCAGCTGAGGATATCAGAAAGACTTACTTTCAACTGCCAGTTCATAGGCACATGGTCTTCTATAAAAAAGTCGATGACGGCATTTTCGTCATTAGGGTACTTCATCAACAGATGAAATACTCTATACATCTATGCGATTGAAATACGGAGGAAAGACCCAGTAATGTGGCTGAAGCGTCAAGTCAAATAAACTGATAACGACTAAACAAGGTATCTGGTTCGGGAATAGTGATTTTCCCGTAATGCCGTTTAACCAAACCTTCTTGTTGAAGTTCACCTAATAACTGGTTCACCGTTTGCCTACTGCTATTTATCATTTGCGCTAAAGATTCTTGCGAAAGGGTAAGTGTAATCGCGTTATGTTTGGGCAAATGCTGACCGTAACTGGTGGTAAGCATTAAAAGCCGTTTTACAAGCTGGTGCTTGAGGCTAAGACCCGCACTTGAGTCAATAAACTGAAACGCGCTGCGCACTCGCGTGCATAAAAGGCGAGTAAAATGCGGGTAGAGTTCAGGATATTGCTCAAGCAGTGCTTTAAACGCGTTCTTTTGAATAATCGCCACCATGCAATTTGTCTCGCAGAAGTTGTCGTGAGTACGAGGGAGGTCGTCAAACATCGATATTTCACCAAACCAGGTGCCGGGCCCAAGCAACGCGAATAGCATCTCTCGACCATCTACCCCCACAGTAACCACTCTTAAACGGCCTTCGCATACGCCATAAAAACCGACACCGTCTTCACCTTTGGCATGCAGTTGCTGCCCAGCTTTTAAGTGTTTTAGACGCATCTTGTCGAACATGGCTTTCTGCAAATAGGGTGGAAGCGCGCTAAACCAAGTAGAGCTAGCGAGAACAGGTTTAAATTTTTCCATTTAACAAATTTCTTACACTGTCGTATACCCGACAGTGTATAGCAATTACTGCGCGTAATGTAGGCGTTAAGAGAGAGTAAGTGGAAGTTTCATTGAAATGTTCAAGGTATCGAGCCTTCCACCTAGGACTCCCGCCCCAAATGAAATTAATTTGTACGTTAAAAGAGTAAAGCTATGACAGATTCAGTAAAGTCGAAAGTTAGCAGTGAAGAATGGCAAACCCGTGTTGATCTAGCCGCATGCTACCGCGCAGTTGCTATGTATGGTTGGGACGATCTCATTTTTACTCACATTTCTGCTCGTGTTCCTGGGCCTGACCATCATTTCTTGATTAATCCCTACGGTTTAATGTTTGATGAAGTTACGGCATCAAGCTTGGTTAAAGTTGATCTTCACGGTAACAAAGTAATGGAAAGTGAATACGACATTAACCCAGCAGGTTTTACTATTCATAGCGCTGTTCATGAGGCTAGAGACGATGCAAAGTGCGTGTTGCATTTGCACACAGCAGAAGGCGTAGCGGTATCCATTTTAGAAGAAGGGCTGCAGCCTTACTCGCAACAGTCGCTTTTCCCGCTGGCGTCGCTTTCCTATCATGCCTACGAAGGCGTGGCGCTAAACCCAGAAGAAAAAGTGCGATTGGTTCGCGACCTTGGCGATACCCAATTTATGATTTTGCGCAATCACGGGCTTTTAACCTGTGCAGACAATATTCCCGATGCATTCTTGTTTATGTTTATTATGCAGCGCGCCTGTGAAATTCAGTTAAAAGCGCAGGCCACAGGCAAACCGCTTATTCCAATTCATTCGGCAATTCTAGATGGCATTCGTACACAAGCCGATCAAGTCACCCGGCAGGCTGGTGGTTCGTTAGCATGGCCGGGTATTAAGCGACGCGTTGAACGCCGTTTCCCTGGATATGACAAGTAACGGCGTGAAGTTTAACGTTATCTAATACGATGATCGCAACGGATGAAGTGGACAAAAAACGTGAGCTAAAGCGGTTTGCTCCAAGCGTTCCCGTTTTAAAGGATTGTATGAACTTCGGCCGTCTCTTTAATGTTGCGGCCAAACGTGCATCAAAATGACGTAAATTAAACGAATCACCGATAAGATAAATCAAGGGCGCTGGGTTACTAAAAGCCTAAGTTAAGGTACACTTAGCGCCATGAAAATACTTCTTGAAGATACCATTCCGTTTGGCACCGATTACCTTCATAGCGTAGGTGAGGTTGAAACCTATGCATGGCAATCTCTTGTGCCTGAAATGCTGCGCGATGTAGATATTCTTGCGCTGCGTTCTACCACCAAGGTTACCCCTGAACTACTGACCAGCGCTAGCAAGCTCAAGTTTGTTACTACGGCAACGGCGGGAACCAATCATCTAGATAAAACGCATTTAGATAGCGTGGGTATTATGCATAGCAGTGCAGCAGGCTGTAATGCTGTTGCGGTTGCCGAGTACGTGTTAAGTGTTTTGCTGCACGCGCAAAAAGCCCAAAAGCTCGATTTATATAATGCGACAGTGGGAATAGTAGGTGCTGGTAATGTGGGAACTGCATTATCAAGAATTTTAACAGCAATTGGCGTTAAACACTGTCTGTATGACCCACCGCTACAGCAAGCGCTAGCAAAATCTGGTAAAAAGGAGCATAACGGTCAGTCATTTGTAGACTTAGAGCAAATAGCAAAGTGCGATGTTATCTCGCTGCACGTGCCTTTTATTAAAGGCGGCGAATATCCTACATATCAGATGATAGACGAAGCGTTTCTGGAAGGATTAACGTCAAACCAGCTGCTTATAAATGCATGCCGGGGTGAGGTTATTAATGAAGTGGCACTACTTAGCGTACTTCAAGGGGAAAAACCGCCAACGGTGGTACTCGACGTATTCGATAATGAACCTGCCATAAATACAGCATTATTTGACTATGTTTGGTTCGTTACACCACATATCGCGGGGCACTCTGTAGAAGGCAAAGTGCGCGGTACGCAAATGATTTACGAGCAAATTTGTGACGTAGTGGGCAAAGCCCCAGACAAAGTGCTTAGCGACTTTTTAGAGAAAACTAACCCGATCAAAGCTGCGTTAAATTCGCCAGAGGCAACGCGGTTGTCTGTTGATGATCTCATTGCCGTATTCCACAATGTGTATGATGTAGCTATTGACGATGAGATAACGCGAAACGCGTTTGCGTCAGGCCATAATGAAACGCCAGAGACACACATGGCAAATACGTTCTCTACATTGCGCAAGCAATACAGAGTGCGTCGCGAGTGCAGCGCCTATGCGTTACACTTGCCAAAAAACACCAGTAAGCAAATCCAAGACACATTCACCAAACTGGGCTTTCACGTTAGTCTGGTTTAGTTATTTTTATATTAGGAGCACAAAGCATTATGTCGCAAGCGTTTGACGTAGCGGTACTTGGCGCCACAGGTTTAGTGGGCCAAACCATGATTGAACTATTAGAAGAGCGAGACTTTCCGGTAAACCGTTTGTATCCGCTTGCCAGTAAACGTTCAGCAGGTAGTACCGTGTCGTTTAAAGGCGAAGACATTGAAGTATTAGATGCTGATGATTTCGATTGGTCATTAGTGCAATTTGGCTTTTTCTCAGCTGGAGGCAGCATTTCTGCAAAATTTGCTCCGCTAGCGGCAGAGGAAGGCTGTATTGTTATCGACAATACTTCAGAGTTTCGTTACGAGCCAGATATCCCACTTGTGGTGCCAGAAGTTAACGCCCATGCACTGGCAGAGTTTCGCAATAGAAACATTATTGCGAACCCAAATTGCTCAACCATTCAAATGTTGGTTGCACTTAAACCTATTCAAGACGCGGTTGGTATTGACCGTATTAATGTGTGCACATACCAATCAGTTTCTGGTGCAGGTAAAGAAGCCATGGAAGAGTTGGCTAAACAAACCGCAGGTTTGCTAAACGCACGTGAAGTAAAGCCAGAATCTTTTAGTCGCCAAATTGCCTTTAACGTTATCCCTCAAATCGATGTATTCCAAGACAACGATTACACCAAAGAAGAAATGAAAATGCTGTGGGAAACCCAAAAAATTATGGGCGATCAAAGTATTTTGGTAAACGCGACGGCTGTGCGCGTGCCAGTTTTCTACGGTCATGCTGAAGCTATTCACTTAGAAACGCGTTCGCCAATAGATGCGCAGCATGTTAAAGAGCTTTTGGCCGATGCGCCGGGCGTAACAGTTTACGACGGAAATGAGCAATTCCCAACGCAAGTAAGCAGCGCTAGCGGCAACGACATTGTGCATGTGGGTCGTATCAGGAATGATATCACTCATCCTTGTGGTTTAAATTTGTGGGTGGTGTCAGACAACATTCGCAAAGGTGCAGCGACAAACAGCATTCAAATTGCTGAGACACTTATTCGCGACTACTTGTAAATGCTCTACAGAGACACAGCCTCTGATTAATCGGATAAGCACAGGAAAAGGTAAACATTTTTCTGTGCTTGCCGATACGCAATGAAAGGGCGATTCCTGTTGCAATAAGACAGCACTATTCAATGGGATAGAAAGACAGCACTTGAAGCTACTAGATGGCGGCTTTTAGCTAAAATTTGGGCAATAGAGAGGTTCAATACTACTGTCTAACTAGATCACCCTTAATAACTGGTTTATAGTTTGTAAAGTTAGGAATAGAACAACGTTAAAAACAATACTCAGTCAGACACTTAGGCGAAGGGTAAGAACTCTAAAAAGCGCAAATAAATCTTACTGCTAAGTTCATAAAGACTGTAAAACGCTAGCTTGATTATTAATGGTTTCAAGGTGGCTTAAGAATAAAAATAAAAGCCAATATTTTCTTCCGTACTGATTGGCTAGAAAATCCGCCCATACGTCTCGGGTGGTAAAGACGCTTGAGGGCATATAGGACTGCTATGAAATTGCATTTGACGGGCTTACTTTTACTAACACTTTGTTTGTCTGGCCCTATTATCACTGTAGATGCACAAGAACGCGCTACCTTCTTAAAAGGTCCCAAAGACGCAACTGATCAGTATTCGGGCCTAGAATATGGCCCTATCGACGCCAACGACACCTTATGGCGTATTGCCGAGCGCTATCGCCAAAACAATAACTTGAGCGTATATCAGGTTATGAGCGCCATTTACGAGCTCAACCCAAACGCATTCGAAAATGGCAATTTAAATTTATTAGTTGATGGTGCGGTATTAAAGTTACCATCAGAGCGATATATCGCCAGAATTGATAAGCAAAAAGCCCAGATGCGCGCTGAGCAGGATGATAGAGCATTTGCTGAAATGCTTAATAAGCCCGGCAGTAGCGTAAGAAATATCAAGCCTGCATCGCCTTTAGTCAATCAACAAGACTTAACGCAAACCCAAACTGATATTGAACAAAAAATCACTCGCTTAGATCAGGAGCAAACCCGACAATTTGACGAGCTGCGTATGCAATTTGCAGCCTCACTGGAAAATGTTGAAGCTATTCTTAACGAAAACAGACGCTTGTACGAGCGTGTTGAGGCCGTTAATGGCGAGCTAGAAACCTTGCGTGGACAAGTGGAAGGTGATGTTAAGAGCCAACTTGATATGCAAGTGGCGCTTCAGCAAGAATTGCTCGACATGATCAAGGCCGAGCAAGCGCAGCGCGAAGCAGAAAAGCAGTCTTCTTTTTTAAGCGCACTTACCAGCCCACTGAGTCTAATTATAGGCTCTGCAATTCTGTCACTATTGTTAGTAGGTGGCCTTATCCTGTGGCTGCTAAAACGTAATAGTAAGCCTGACGAAGCGCCTGCGGCTGGGCCTACGATTACAGCCGATAACGATGAAGTGCCGGTACCTGACTCTGACATAGGCGATCTTTCAAGTGCACTGGCCCCTGACTTTGATGATAAAGCAGAGTTATCAGATGACGATTTATTTAATGACGACGACTTGCTCGATGACGTACTTACCTCAGATTTAGAAGAAAGCCTAGATGATGAGTTAGAAACCTTCGCTGACCTTGAAGACGATATGTTGGTGCCAGACGAAGGCAGTGATGACTTGTTTGAAGCTGGCGATGGTGAGCTTGATCAAAGTGAACTAGATAGCCTGTTCGATGACGATGACCTGTCAGATAAAGTATTAAACGAAAACGACGCAGACGACCTTGAAGGCTTCGACCTGTCAGGGGATGACGACATCTTTGATGAAGATGCTGCCGATGAAAACGAGCCAAAGGCGGAAGTTGCTGACGAGGCTGCATCGACAGATGACGATGATTTTGACATTGATGACTTGCTTGATGATGTACAAAGCCAAGACGCGGCAGAACTTGAGAGTGATGAGCCAGATGAGTCGGGCGATATAGACCCTGACGACATACTGGCTGAGGTCAACGGAACCGCTGAATCTGACAATGTTGATGAAGACGATATAGACGCGTTGCTTGCCAGCTCGGTTGATGATTTATCTGACGCTGACGAAGAAACAGAAAGTGTTTCATCTTTGCCAACCATAGAAGATGAGGACGATAAGCCTGAAATCAGTATTGACGATTTGCTAGAAGAGCACGGCGTTGATGCAGGTCTAACTGATGAGCTAGATAGCAACGATGACCTTATCAATGAGGATATGCTGAGCAAGCTCGACGACGAAATTAATCAGCAAAATAAAGAAATTGATAAAATCACCGACGATTTGTTAAATGAAATTGAGCAAATCGAAATGATGGGTGACCTAGGTGAAGAAGATGACGAATTCGAGGATGATCTTGAGGAAGAAATAACAACTTCTTCGCCGTCGCCGCAGTCTATTCAGAGTCTTGATGCCATTACCGACGATTTAGACGAAATAGTCACCGACGAAATCGAAACTAACGCGGACTTCAGTGACCCTCTTTCCGATGAGCTTATTGCTGAGCTACAGGCGGAAGATGAGCTTGCTGAAGAGCCTTCAGCGGAGCAAATGCCCTCAGCGGATCAAATGCCTTCTGATATAGAGCTTGATGAAAGCGCTTCTAGCGAGTTACCTACTCAATCTAATGAGGACGGTGATTTTGACGATCCGTTTACTGATGAACTACTTGCAGAACTTGAAGCAGAGTTAGATGGCGAGCCTGAAGTTAGTCCAGAAGCTCACGATGAAGACGTAGACCTTGAAACGCCTGAAAGCGATGAAGAAGTTGCGAGCGAAGATGATTTCAGCGACCCGTTAACTGATGAGTTGCTTGCTGAACTAGAAGCTGAAGAATCTAAAAGCAGTGAAGATGTAGATTTGCTGACAGACGAGCTACTTTCTGAGCTTGAGTCTGAAATAGAACCAGATGATGAAACAGATGCAGAGTTCGAACCTGAAGTCGAGTTTGAGTCAGAACCAGAAGCTGAGCTAGAAGCTGACTTTGAAGATGAAGTAGAACTTGAGACGGAAGCCGAAGGTGAACCGAAGTCAGAACCAGAGCCAGATCTTGGCACCGAAGTAGAAGAAGAACAAGACGCTGAGCTTGAGCCTGAACTAGAAGCGGAACTGGAGTCTGAGCCTGAGCCAGAATCAGAGCTAGAATTTGAATCTGAGCCTGAGCTTGAATCTGAATTAGAACAGGATATCGACTCTGAAACAGAACAAGACCTAGAACCAGAAGAAAAAGTTGAACCTGAAACTGAAGCCGACTTGGAAGATGAAGTAGAGCTTGAGGCGGAAGCCGAGTCAGAATCAGAATTTGGCACTGAAGTAGATGCAGAACAAGACACTGAGATTGAGCCTGAATTAGAGGCGGAACTTGAATCTGAACCTGAAGCCGACTCGGAAGATGAAGTAGAGCTAGAACCTGAAGCCGAGGCAGAACTAGAGCCAGAAACAGACGTAGAGCCAGAGCTCGACGCTGTCGTTGAAGACGCTGAAGAAAAGGCAGGGCAAACGTCAGACGATCCACTAGATGATGCTATTGAAGCGTTTGAAAGACAGATGATGGATGATATTCCTTCGTTCAGTCAGATGGATACGGAAGAGCCTTTAGCTGATGAAGAGTCATTAGCGCAGGAAAAGCCCTCAGCGCTATCAGAGCCAGCGGAAGATGCTTCAGCAGAAGACAGTGATGAATACGACGACAGCCTGTTAAATGCCGCGTATGACGAAGTAGAAAGCTTTGAATTAGAGCAAGAAATTGACGGTGTAGTAGACGGTGAAGATGACGAAATATCATCAGAATCTAGTGCTGCTGAAGAATCGAGTTCACCTGAAGAAACTGATTTAAACCAAAGCGATTCAGATAAGAACAGCGAAGAAGACTTTAACGAACTTGACGATGTTCCAGGCCTTGATGACTGGCTGTCTGCTTCCGATGACGACGATCATGTAGACGACAACGAGATTCTTGACGATCTTGACAGTGCGGAATTCGATGAGCTTCTTCAAAGTCTTGAGTCAGACACCATAGTCGATACTAGTGATGTCGACACCAGTGAAATTGAAAGTGATGACGACGGTCAGGAGCCAGAAGAATCTTTGGCAGAGAGTGAAGAAGGTACTTTCGAACTTGAGCAGGAAGATGATGAAGCCACTTTCGAGTTAGAAGAGAGTGACGACAACCTTGGATTCAACGAAAGCGATGATACGTTTGAACTAGACGAAGAAGATGAAACCTTTGAGCTAGACGAAGATGGTGCTTTTGAGTCTGAGCAAGAAGACGACGAAGATACTTTCGCCCTTGAAGAAGATGATTCGGAGCTTGCATTAGACGACCTTGAAATTCCAGATGATGTGGAATTGGATATTGCCACACCAACTGAAATTGAAGAGAACGAACAAGAGGCTCAATCCGCTGAGACTGAAAAGGCTCAAGAGGATGACCTTAAACTCGATAACCCTGATTTAGATCTCGCTGCTCTACTTAGTGATGTCGACGGGGAAAGTGACGCGCAAACGCCTCCAGACGACTTCCTTGATGTAGAGGCTTTGATGGACGATGGCGATGATGCAGACGCTATTGACCCGGATAGCCAAGCACTAGATCTTGATGTGAGTTTATCTGATTTCACAGGTGTATCTGATGAAGACAAGGTGATTGATATAGATAAAGACGCAGGACAAAACGCTAACTTGGATTTGGCCCGTGCCTATATTGAAATGGACGATGTAGACGCTGCGAAAGAGTTACTTGAAGAAGTGATGGAAGAGGGTAGCGAAGAGCAAAAACAGGAAGCTGCAGCGATTTTAGCGAATATTGCCTAAGTAATCTTTACGGACCCACACAATAGATTGTTCGCCAGACATAATGAACGGCCTGTGTATTTACAAGATACGCAGGCCGTTTTTGGTTTAGGTGATGTACATTTATTTTCTATGACCTAAAAGGGTTTTGCGTATTAGTGGCATTGCATGTTGCAAGCGACATGACTACACTTAGCGCCTTTTAAGAAACAGGGTAAAACAGATATGGGGCGAATTGCCTTAGGGATTGAATACGACGGTGCTGCTGTATACGGATGGCAACGCCAGCGTGAAGTTCCAAGTGTTCAGGAACATCTTGAAAAGGCACTATCGACAGTAGCCAACGAACCCATTGAAGTGCAATGCGCTGGACGTACCGATGCTGGTGTACATGCTACTGGGCAAGTGGTTCACTTTAACTGTGATGCACCACGCTCAGAGCGCGCTTGGACACTCGGCGTAAATGCGAACCTGCCTAATTCTGTTGCTGTAACCTGGGCGAAGAACGTTAGCGATGACTTTCATGCGCGTTTTTCTGCTACCCATCGTCGCTATCGCTACGTCATTCACAATGCGAAAATGCGTCCTGCTATTCTCCATTTCGGGGTTACCCATATCCACCGCGAATTAGATGAGAAAAAAATGCATGTTGCCGCACAAGCATTGCTAGGTGAGCAAGATTTTACCTCGTTTCGCGCAGCGCTGTGCCAAAGTAAAACACCATTTCGCAACGTTACTGATGTAAGCGTATATCGCCAAGGGCGATACGTTATTATCGATATTCGCGCTAATGCATTCTTGCATCATATGGTTCGCAATATCACGGGCGCGCTTGTTGAGATTGGGGCAGGGGAGCAAGATGTAAATTGGATAGGTCACTTGTTAAGCCTAAAAGACAGAAGTAAATCTGCAGCGACGGCAAAGCCAAATGGGTTGTACTTGGTTGACGTCACATACCCAGACGAGCATGGTTTGCCTAAACCGCCTTTAGGGCCGTTGTTTTTGCCGGATCGCACATAGCACTGTCGATGCATAAAAGGAATTAGTGTGATCATCTTTAAATTTTTATCAAGAACTTTTGGTTTGTTACTGTGTTTAACGGCATTAGCACATGGTGCCGATATAAAAGATAAAACCCCTAAGGTACGTTTCGCGGTTAACACACCAGGCGCTGCCCCTTATTTATATTATGATGAGAACTCAAAACGCTATGAAGGCATAGTCGTTGATTTTTTCAATTCGGATGAGCTAACGAATCAGTTTCGTATTGTTTATTTAGATTCGAATCGTGCTAGAAGCGAAGATTTGTTAAAGTCGTCATCGATAGATTTGTTTTTATCTTCCGAAAGTTGGATAAGTAAACCGAACGACTTTTTGTTTAGCGAAGAGTTGATAAAACACGACAGCTATATCTACTCAACTTCAAGTTTTGAAGGGCCATTTGTACCTGAGGAAAATTTATCCTCTAGTATTTGTACTAGATATGGCTTTACTTATCCCGTTTTACAGCAGTTCTTTGAGAAAAAAGAAGGTAATATTCATAGGGTTGACTCAAGTAGCCAATATACAATGGCTATGATGATGTCGAAAGGGCGCTGTGACTTTGCGATAATGAATGAACACAACGCGCGTGCAGTTATGTTTAACAAGACGTTTTGTTCTTCAGAATTCTATCAGTCACCAAACGTTGTTAGTCGGGTTCGTTTAGTGTTTGTTATTCGTTCTGATTTAAACTCTCTCAAAAATAAAATAGATAGTGCACTGAATCATTTTGTCGAAAGTGGACAAAGGCAACTATCGCTAGAACGTCACTCAGGTATTAATCAGTTTCCAAAAATGCAGTGCCAGGGCGTTCAATAACCCCCATGTTTTTTGAGTCTCGTCAGCAATAATTTACGCAAAAGCAAACGTAGGCAGGCATTAGTGAGCTCAGTTGCCAACTTCTAAGACCAGTTTTGTTTTTTCCATTTCGTTGTATTGTGGTCTAATAGCGCGCTATATTAGGTAGCTGTTCTATTGTGTTACGTATTTTTTCTTTGTAATACAGTATGAAACTTAAAAAATTAATGTGTTGTTGACCACAAGTATGAACAAACATCAATCGTCATGGTCGGCAAACAAAAAACAAAGGATTCAATTTCCATGAGCTGGATTCAAAAAATTCTTCCTCGCACGCAAACATCAACCAAAGGTAACGTACCAGAAGGTATCTGGACGAAGTGTGGTTCATGCCAAGCAGTGCTGTATAAGAGCGAACTGGAAAAACTTCAGGAAGTTTGCCCTAAATGCGACCATCACATGCGTATTACGGCGCGCCGCCGTATCGATGCGTTCTTAGACGATGGCGATCGCGTTGAGTTAGGTGCAGAGCACGAGCCACAAGACGTACTTAAATTCAAAGACTCTAAGCGTTATAAAGACCGTATTGTTGCTGCACAGAAGGCAACAAACGAAAAAGACGCACTAGTGGTAATGCAGGGCAAGCTAAAAGGTATGCCGGTAGTGGTTGCGTGTTTTGAGTTTGCGTTTATGGGCGGTTCAATGGCATCGGTAGTAGGTGCTCGCTTCGTTGCTGCTGTGAATGCATGCTTAGAAAACGATATGCCGCTTATTTGCTTTAGTGCAAGTGGTGGTGCACGTATGCAAGAAGCATTGATGTCGCTAATGCAAATGGCTAAAACATCTGCAGCGCTTGCCAAATTGAGTAAGAAAGGCCTGCCTTATATCAGTGTACTTACAGACCCTACAATGGGTGGTGTATCTGCAAGTTTGGCAATGCTTGGTGACGTAAACGTAGCCGAGCCAAAAGCGCTTATCGGCTTCGCGGGCCCTCGTGTAATCGAACAAACAGTAAGAGAAAAGCTGCCTGAAGGTTTCCAACGCAGTGAATTCCTTGTTGAGAAAGGTGCAATTGATATGATTGTTGACCGCAGAGATATGCGTGATAGATTACACAGCCTGTTGGTAAAGTTGCATTATAAGAATTAGTGAATAACGAAAACAATCTAAATACTGGCTCAGCGCCACACGCAGAAGACGCCTCAGCGTCTTCACCTTCGCAAAAAAGCCTGAGCCAGTGGTTATCCTACCTAGAATCTATTCATCCTAGCGCCATCGATATGGGGCTAGACAGAGTGAAAGCGGTGGCCAATGCCATGGGACTTTCGCTTAGCCAGTCTTTGGTTATTACTGTTGCAGGCACTAACGGTAAAGGCACAACGTGTCGCTTACTCGAACAGGCCATGCTATCGCAAGGAAAAAGTGTTGCGGTATACAGTTCACCCCATTTAACCGACTATCGTGAACGCGTGCGCTACAACGGCGAATTACCGCCTGCAAGTGAATTTGTAAATGCATTTGAGTTTGTTGAAAACGCGCGAAAAGACACGGGTAGCGAACCTATTACCTTAACTTACTTTGAGTTTGGTACGCTGGCTGCCATGAAAATGATGCAGTCATGGGCTGTTGATGTGGTCATTCTTGAAGTAGGCCTGGGTGGACGATTGGATGCCACCAACATTATTGATCCCGACCTTGCTGTTATTACAACTATCGATCTTGACCATCAAGATTGGCTTGGCAATACCCGCGAAAAAATCGCTCGAGAAAAAGCGGGGATCATGCGCAAAAACGGTAATGCTGTGGTTGGTGAGCTGTTTCCTCCATCATCGCTTTACGATGTGGCAAATGAGCTACAAGCAAACGTGCGATGGGCTACACAAGATTTCGAAACAGTAGTAGCAAGTGATTACAGTGAGTGGAGCTGGAAAGGGAAGAGCAATAGTTATACGTCGCTACCTTATCCTAAAATTCCGCTTCAAAATGCGAGTACAGCGTTGGCCGCGCTGGAGCTACTAGATTTGCTGCCCGAAGAAAGCGTGGTAAGAGATATTATTGAGAACACCACTATGCCGGGGCGCCAGCAGACTATCAGTGAATCGCCCCTCGTAGTTGTAGACGTTGCCCATAATCCACAGGCGACGACAGCTATGCAAGATTGGCTAAACCGTTACGATGTAAGCCAAATGCGCGTTGTGGTGGGCATGCTAAAAGATAAGTCTATTGCAGAGACCTTAGCGCCACTGGCGGCACTTAATGCCAAGTGGTACGTAGCATCAACAAGTGGTCCTCGGGGCTGTAAGGCAGAAGTACTTGAAAATGCACTTGTTAATGCCGGCACAACCATAGAGAATATAGACACGTTTCAGGACGTGACCTCGGCATATCAGCGCGCGCTTGCAGATTATCAAACTGGTGAACTTATTCTCGTTTTTGGTTCTTTTGTTACCGTAGCAGACGTGCTTGCTGAGCAAAACTAACACGCGCATTGTAGAGTAAAACCGTGTATTCAAGCAGGAGAGCACAGTGACATCGGCATTAAAGAATAGACTGGTGGGGACAATTATTGTTGTCGCCCTAGCGGTAATCTTTTTACCAGACTTTCTTGATGGCAAAAAGCAAACAAACAGAGAACCTTTTGTCTCTGTACCTGCTAATCCGCCTAAAAAGCCCATCGTAGAGCCAGAATCTTTTCCTTCAGAGCGCGTGGCGAAAGCTGCGGTGCCAGCGGTTGAAATTCAAGATGAAACGGCATTAGATGATGATCTGGATTCTTCTGGCGCAGGGGAAAGTGGTAGTGCAGGTGAAGCCACTACCGCAAAAGCGCCAGCGGTGAAAACCTTTGAAGAAGAGGACAATCTAGCAAGCCAAACGGTGGTTAATATAAAAAGTGCCGCAGACGATGACGCTGGTTGGGTTATTCAACTTGGTAGCTTCCGCCACGAGAAAAACGTAAAAGCGCTGTTAGCTAAGCTAGAAAAGGCTGGATATCGTGCGTTTAGTCGCAAAATTCAGACCAGTTCTGGCCCGCTTAATAAAGTTTTCGTTGGCCCAGATTTAGACAAGAAGAAACTGGAATCGGCACTACCTCACTTAAAGGAACTCACGAGTCTTAAAGGTAAGGTCACTACGTTCAAAGTTGAATAGTGCGCATTGTTCCTGGTGCTAGTCGAATTAAGCACGGACAGAGCAACAGGGATTGGTATTACAGACTAGTAATATTTTTATCTTCTGTTAGAATGCGCGCCATCTCGCCAAAGGCTCGTTGCTTTACGATAAAAAGCAACATCAACGCAATAAAGAGACGATGAACTGGGTAGACTTTTCCATACTGGGTATCATTGCGGTATCTACCTTAATAAGCCTGATCAGAGGGTTTGTTAAAGAAGCCATCTCGTTAGTGGTATGGTTTGCTGCACTCTTTATTTCAAGCAATTTCTACGCTGACCTCGCCGTTTACTTCACAGCCATTGACGATCCTTACTTAAAAAACGGTGCTGCAATTGCAGCATTGTTTGTCACCACGCTCATTCTTGGCGGCATGATCAATTACGTGATTAGCCAATTGGTTCAGGCAACAGGGCTGTCTGGAACAGATAGGGCCCTCGGTATAGTTTTTGGCGCACTGCGTGGCGTGCTTATAGTTAGCGCATTGCTCTTTTTTATGGATACCTTTACTGGTGCAGCTTCCTCAGATTGGTGGCAAGCATCGGTACTCATTCCAGAGTTTGGTGTCATCATTGAGTGGTTTTTCAGCTATGTGAAAGACTCCTCCAGTTTCTTAAATCCCGCTTGAAATAGGTAACGCACATGTGTGGTATAGTCGGAATAGTTGGTAAAACGCCCGTAGCTCAGTCACTGTACGACGGTCTAACGGTTATTCAACACCGTGGACAGGATGCCGCAGGCATAATGACTATCGACCAAAATATGTTTAATTTGCGTAAGGCAAATGGTTTGGTTCGAGATGTTTTCCATACCCGCCATATGAAGAGGCTCTCTGGCAACATGGGTATTGGCCATGTTCGCTATCCTACCGCGGGTACATCAAGCTCTGCAGAGGCGCAACCGTTTTATGTGAACTCGCCGTTTGGTATTGCCTTTGCTCATAACGGCAACCTTACCAACGCTCATGAGCTACAGGAAGAAGTATTCCGCATTGCACGCCGCCACATCAACACCACCTCAGATTCAGAATTATTGCTTAACATTCTTGCGCATGAACTGCAGCAGGTAGCAGGTTTAAGCGTAAGTGCCGAACACATTTTTGAAGTGGTAACGAAAGTTCACAAAAAGATCCGAGGTGCCTACGCAGTCGTTGCGGCGATCATCGGCCAAGGTATTGTAGCGTTTCGCGACCCGCACGGTATTCGTCCTCTAGCACTCGGTAAGCGTATGAGCGAGCTGGGTGAGGAATGGATGGTGGCATCTGAAAGCGTGGCGCTTGATGCTGTTGGCTTCCAGTTTGTGCGCGATGTAATGCCAGGTGAAGCGGTATTTATTACCGAAGAGGGTCAACTGCACACCAGACAGTGCGCCGAGAATCCAGTAACCTCTCCGTGTATCTTTGAGTTTGTTTACTTTGCTCGCCCAGATAGCTTTATAGATGGCATTTCAGTTTATGCATCGCGTGTAAACATGGGCCGTAAGCTAGGTGAAAAAATTAAGCGCGAATGGGCAGATCTGGATATCGACGTGGTTATTCCTATTCCTGAAACGTCGATGGACGTGGCGCTTCAAATCGCAAACACACTGGATTTGCCATATCGCCAAGGCTTCGTTAAAAACCGCTACATTGGCCGTACTTTCATTATGCCTGGCCAAACCATGCGTAAAAAATCAGTACGCCGTAAGCTAAACGCAATCTCATCTGAGTTCAAAGGTAAGAGTGTACTACTTGTCGATGACTCTATCGTGCGCGGTACTACATCAGGTCAAATCATTGAGATGGCGCGTGAGTCAGGTGCGAAGAAAGTATACTTTGCGTCAGCTGCGCCAGAAATTCGTTTCCCAAATGTGTATGGTATTGATATGCCATCGGCAAACGAACTGATTGCTTATGGTCGTGAAATCGATCAAATTGCAGAGCTTATCCAAGCAGATGGCCTTATCTTCCAAGACATTTCTGACTTGGTGGATGCCGTTCGCGAAGAGAACGAAACCATTCAGCGTTTTGAAACGTCAGTGTTTGATGGGAACTATATTACTGCGGATATCGACCAAGAATACCTTGAGCGAATTGATATGTCGCGCGGTGAAGCGTCAAGAAAAGCGCCAGTGGTACAAGCAGAGCTTAGCAATCTTGATGTGCATAATATTGATGCCGCTGATTAATTTAAGACGCTCTTTGATATAACAAAAAGCCGCTTTTTAAAGCGGCTTTTTTAATGCTTTATTTCAATGAAAGAGGCTAGTGAACAAATACTGGTCCGCCGGACAGTCCCCATACCAAAACTGAACCTGTCATTAGAATAACGAGCAATACTAGCCCACATGTCACTACCGAGCTTGAGTAAATGAACCCTTTATCTTCTGGCATATGCATCAAAATTGGCACGCCAGAGTAGAGCAGGTATACCGAATAGCTAATACCGACTAACAGCGCCGTCATCACCACCCAGAGTTCTGGGTAAAGACCTGCGAAGCCCACCATAAACAACGGTGTAGCCGTGTAGGCCGCAAGTTCCAGCGACTGCGTATAAGTTGGCGTCGCATCAAACGCTTTAGCCAACTCATGAATAAGTACCGCCAATGCGACCACGCCTGCAATTAAGCCAAAATACATGCCTATACCCATCATTATGGCGGTATTTTCGCTAAGGCGAATTATGTCACCTGCGCCGATACTCCAGCCAGTATGGGCACTGGAATAATAGGCCACGAGTGAAGGAATGAGAGATATAAAAGCGATATGGGTAAGCGCGTAAAAATAGGTTTCGTGTTTGGTATCAATGGTTTGCCACTCTTCTTTTGGATGAGTGTAAATACCAATTAAATGATTCAAAATCATAGAGCCCTGCCTTGTTAAACAACGTTATTATTTTAGAAAATATTGTTGTGAGGCAGGGAGAACACACGGACTAACCGTAAAACCAAGGAAACACACACAGCGCAAAGCGCTAAACACTGCCGTTAACAATATGTTTACAAATTGAGTGTGCAGCAGAATTACTAAGCCGTCAATATAAATTGATTAATTTATAAACGGATGCAAAGCGTTAACTTAACCGCGGTGCACCTGAGTGGAAACGCAATTCGTTGTCGTCGCTTTCAATCAGCGATTTTTCAACGCTTCCGAAGTGGGCAACGCGCTCTGAAATATCAGTTTTAGCGATTTGCCCAGCAAGGGTGAGGTAGTCTTCAAAATGTCTGGCTTCTGAACGCAGCAATGACACATAGAACTTACCTAAATCTTCAGAAACATACGGCGCAAGTTTGGCAAAGCGTTCACAGGAGCGCGCTTCAATGTAGGCACCACAAATGAGCTTGTCGACAAGCTTTTCGGGTTCGTACGTGCGTACGTGACGCAATAGGCCATTTGCGTAACGACTGGATGTTACCGACTTATATTCAAACCCCAACTCGTGCATAATTTCTAGCACTTGGTAAAAATGATGAAGCTCTTCTTTAATTAGCATGACCATTTTATCAAGCATGTCTTTTTTAAACGAGTCTAGCCCTTCTGTGTTAAATACATTTTTGGAAAGGTGCTTAGTATTAAGCGATTGCCAATCGCCTTCGTGGCGGTAAGTGAAGTCTTCGTAAGGTTTCAACCAGCCCAGCAACACCTTACTGGTTTCTTCATCGGCCACATAGCGGCGAAGTAGGTACATAGCAGACTGAGCTGCTTTAAGCTCGCAAATTAGGTGGTCAGTAAGGATAACGCGAAGGTTTTCCTCTTTCTGCGCTTCGTCTATCCACGACTGTGGCGTCTCGCAATGTAAAAAGGCATTGATTGGTGAAAGTAGAGACGTGACTTCAGAAGTGGATATTACAGACATGTTGAAACTCAATTTTAAGTGCTACGGTTTTTCAGTTACATTTGAATTTGGCTGCTGCTAACGCTAGTTTCGGCAGTTTCGGTTTATAAAAGCACAAAATTCAGCGTATCTGAATTGGACCGCAATTTTACTTGATACCTACAAGCCCTTACAACTTAAAATAGAGACCAATAAATTACAAAATGAATTATCTTGCCCATCTTTTCTTAGCCCGACCAACTGCCGATTCTCAATTCGGTAACTTACTCGGAGACTTCAGGCGAGGTGTTGATATTAAAGAGCTTGGACAAGCGGTACAGCTAGGTCTTAAAAATCACTATGAAGTGGATAGGTTCACCGACAGTCATACCAGCGTCTTAGCAGCAAAGGCGTTATTTCATAAAAGTCGTCGGCGCTTTGCACCTGTGGCGCTGGATATCTACTTCGATCACTTGCTAATTAAACATTGGGCGTCGTTTACAGCACAGGGTTTTGACGACTTCAGGGAACAGAGTTTCGCATTGTTAGAACAGCGATTGCCCACTATGCCAAGAACGATGCAGCACAGTGTCGGGCATATGATAACCCATGACTGGTTTGAAGATTATGCTAAGGAAGAGGGCATTGCTAAGGCGATTGCTGTGGTTGCTAAACGTATTCGTTTCCCCAACACGTTTCATCTTGCTGTGGATGATATTAATGCGAACAGAGACGAGATTGAAGCGAGATTCTTAACGTTTTTCCCTGAACTCATTACACATATCAAAATTAATGGCCCTGAGAATATTTGAAAGGCTTAACCGTGTTACAGAAATGTATCGAAGAAATTGGTCGTTTTGTCGTTCATTGCTAAGCTGTCGTGTGAACAGCGATATAGTAAAGCGTGCAATACGAAGACAACACAAAAAAGATAAAATTAACGACACTCAAAGATAATAATGATGAATATTCAATCCTTAGTTAGAAAGACATCGCCCGTATTATTAAGCCTGGGTAAAAGTAAACACAAAGCGCAGTCGCACGCGACCCTAGCATGGTTAACGGCAGTCTTAATTGCTTTTGTAAGCCTAACTTTCAGTGCTTCAGCGCAAGAAGAAAGCGCATCTGCCCATGCTCGTTCAATAAAAATTGATAGCAGTGTAGTGACAGAGCACGAAACTAAAATCCTAGGCAAGCGCGTAAAGTACAGTGCCACCACGGGTACTCAACCGGTTTGGAACAGTAAAGACGAAGCGGTTGCCACTTTGTTTTACACTTACTATCAGCGCACTGACGTAAAAGAGAATACTAAGCGCCCGCTTATTATTTCTTTTAACGGTGGTCCAGGCTCTGCGTCAGTGTGGATGCATGTAGCCTACACAGGCCCTCGTATTCTTAATATTGACGATGAAGGCTATCCAGTTCAGCCCTATGGTGTTCAAACCAATCCTTACTCCATTTTGGATGTGGCAGACATTGTGTTTGTTAACCCAGTGAATACAGGGTACAGCCGTGTGCTGCCTAAAGCTGACGGCAGCATGCCATCGCAAGATGAACAGCAGAAAATGTTCTTTGGTGTAAACGCCGATATTAGCTATTTGGCAGACTGGGTGAATACTTTTGTAACGCGTAATAATCGCTGGCGTTCACCTAAATATCTTATCGGTGAAAGTTACGGCACGACGCGTGTGTCAGGATTAGCATTAGAGCTTCAAAATCGCCAATGGATGTACTTAAACGGCGTTGTGCTTGTATCGCCAACCGACATTGGTATAGAGCGCAACGGGCCGGTAAAAGCCGCTAATCGACTGCCTTATTTTGCTGCCGCGGCGTGGTATCACAATAAGCTTGAACCAACGTTGCAAAACAAAGATCTTACTGAGCTATTGCCTGAAGTTGAAGACTTCACCATCAATACGCTTATTCCTGCCCTGGCCAAAGGTGGCTTCATTGGTGAAACGGAAAAGCGCGATGTGTTAAAGCAAATGGCACGCTATTCTGGCTTAAGTGAAGCGTCTATTGCGCAAAACAACTTAGACGTGAGCACTGCATTTTTCTGGAAAGACTTACTGCGCGACGAAGGGAAGACGCTAGGTCGTTTAGACAGCCGCTATTTGGGTATAGATGCTAAGCAAAGCGGCGACCGCCCTGACTATTGGGCTGAGCTAACATCATGGCTTCATTCGTTCACGCCCGCTATTAATTACTATTTGCGTGAAGAGTTAAACTACAAAACTGATATTAAGTACAACATGTTTGGAAACGTGCACCCATGGGATAGAAGCAATAATCAAACAGGTGAGAACTTGCGATTGGCCATGGCGCAAAACCCGTATCTGAATGTGATGATTCAAGCTGGCTATTACGATGGAGCAACGAACTACTTTGATGCCAAATACACCATGTGGCAGCTCGATCAAAGTGGCAATTTAAAAGACCGTTTGAGCTTTAAGGGATATCGCAGCGGGCACATGATGTATCTGCGTCGCGACGACTTAAAACAGTCCAACCAAGACCTACGCGAGTTTATTAAAGTAAGTACGCCGAGCAGTGGTGCGCCTGCTATATATAAGCGGTAATAAAGCGTTAATCGTACTATTGCGTTTACCCGAATTTGTTCATTGTGCGGCTATAGTTGCTATCATTTTTTAAAGATAGAACTATGGCCGCTGATAACCGCGAATAATTTATAAGTTCACCTTTTACTTGAAGTTAAACTCTTAGCTAAATTTTTTAGTTCTTCAAGCTATTTTTTTACCCTTTATCTGCAATAACTACACTCGATTCTTTGAGTCTCACTAAACATTCAGCGCAGCGTGTTTTTAACATGTCTCTTAATAATCTAACCGCCGGAGTAATCGACTGTCGGCTTGGGCAAATTAGCCAAAGCTGTGTAGGTTTTGGTTGGTAATCAGGTAATAACGTAATAAGGCGACCATTTGTAATATCGTCGCATATGTCCAAACCAGATTTAACTGCAACCCCTTTGCCCGCTACAGCCCACCGTCTTACCATTTCACCGTCGTTCGCCGTTCTGTTGCCGTGCATTTTTATTTTTAGCGGTTTACCTTGGTGCAAAAGTTCCCATTCGTTATAAACCTTGTCGTGTAATTGATAAAAAAGCCCATTGTGCAACTGTAAGTCTTCTAATTTTTCGAGGGCTCCATGACGGGCGATATAGGAAGGAGAAGCAACAAGAAGCCTGGGAACATCACAAATTTTAAAGCCGTAAACGCTCGCATCATCTGGCGAACCGTATCGCAGCGCTAGGTCGATGGGGTCGCGGTAAAAATCAATGTTACTGTCATTTAAATTAAGTTTTACGCTTACTTTGTCATGCTCATCCATGAAGTCATCAAGCCATGGAGCAACTACGTTTCTTCCCAAGTCCGACGACAAACCCAGCCGCAATTCGCCTTCAATAATACCGGTGTCACCTTTCAGGTTTTGCTTAGCGTTCGTCAGCATCAACATGGCCTGTTCACATGTAGGCAAAAACCTTTCACCCGCAGACGACAGACGTAGTGAGCGGGTGGTGCGAACAAACAATTCGGCGCCAAGGGCCTGTTCTACGCGTTTAACCGCAGCGCTTGCGGTTGCTGTACGCATATTCAAATGTGTCGCTGCTGCAGTAATGTTTCTAAATTCAGCAACTTTTATTACTACATTTAAGTCGTCGAGTAACATGGCTTTCAAAAACTATTTGATAATGTTTCTTTTATTGTGCTGTTTATCCAAATTTAATCAAGAGTATGATAAAGATATTACTCAAAGGAGAGACAAATGATGAAAGCTATTGGTTATACCCAATCACTTGGTATTAATGAGCCTAATGCACTGGTGGATATCGACGTCGAAAAGCCCAGCGCGTCGGGTCGAGATTTACTTGTAAAAATAAGTGCGATAGCAGTTAACCCGGTCGATTATAAAATTCGTCATAACGTTAATCCTAATGGAGGTGAGCCCAAAATTCTGGGGTGGGATGCAGTAGGTGAAATTGTTGATATAGGCGCTGATGTTACCGAGTTCGCAGTTGGTGACAGAGTTTACTACGCTGGCGACCTTACCAGAGCCGGCTCAAACGCAGAGTTTCAATTAGTTGATGAACGTATTGTCGGTAAAGCGCCTAAGTCTCTGTCAGACAGCGATGCTGCGGCACTCCCTCTAACCACAATCACAGCGTACGAATTGTTGTTTGATCATCTTGCTCTAAGTCAACAAAGTGAAAAGAGCGATGAGGTTGTGCTTGTGGTAGGCGCAGCTGGTGGCGTGGGTTCAATTATGCTGCAATTGCTTAAAGTACTAACGGGGGCTACCGTGATTGCTACTGCCTCGCGTGAAAGCTCAAAAAGTTGGGTTCAGGAGTTAGGTGCCGACTACGTAGTGGATCACAGCAAGCCTATGGCTGAGCAAATCAAGGCGTTAAACATTGGTGAAGTGACTCATGTCGCAAGCTTAAATAATACGCACCAGTACATTGAAAGCTTTGTTGAAGTTATGAAGCCGAAGGGCAAACTAGCGCTAATTGACGACCCAGAAAGTCTTGACGTAGCTAAGCTTAAGCAGAAGAGCTTGTCACTTCATTGGGAGTTCATGTTTACGCGCTCAATGTTTGAAACCGACGATATGGCAGAGCAAAGCCGCTTGCTTACTCATGTAGCATCGCTTATCGACGACGGTAAAATTAAGACTACTGTAGGCAAGCATTTAGGTAAAATAAATGCGGCTAACTTAATCGAGGCTCACAAAATTTTAGAAGAAGGACGTGCTATAGGTAAGTTAGTACTAGAGGGCTTCTAAAGAAAGCGTACTTTAGGTTAATTAATACCATTCACTTGTCTAAAAAATGAGTAACGACGGGAACTAGTCACTCGTCGGGGCGAGTCAGAAAAGCCGAAGGCACCATATTAAGGTGCCTTCTTTTTATGTACTTAGCCTTGAACATTAACCAAAGTACGGCCAGAAATCTGTCCTTTTAAGATTGCGTCTATTTTTTCATTTACCGCATCAAGGGTCACTTCCTCAGTAAGATCGTCAAGGCAGACTAGCTTCCATTCACTAGCAAGCTTGTCCCACAACCTCAATCTTGGAGGCATTGGGCACTGCACAGAGTCGATTCCAAGTAATGAAACGCCTCGCAAGATAAATGGAAATACACTCACGTTAAGATCTGCAGCAGCCGTAAGACCGCAGCACGTCACTGCGCCGCCATATTGCGTAGCTTTGATTGCCTGTGCTAGATACTCTCCGCCTACTGTATCAACGGCGCCAGCGAATTGCTCCTTAAGCATGGGGCGTTCTTTGTTTTCTAATAGTTCGTCGCGAGTTATCACTTTGTTTGCGCCAAGTGTCTTTAAAAATGACTCATGCTCTTTTTTTCCAGTGCATGCCACAACCGAAAAGCCAGCTTTTGCCAACAGGGCAACAGCGACAGAGCCCACGCCTCCTGTAGCGCCAGTGACTAGAATATCGCCTTTGTCAGGAGTCACGCCGTGTTCAACCAAGCCTTGTACCGATAGTCCTGCAGTAAAACCTGCGGTACCAATGATCATTGACTCTCTCAACGTAAGTCCATTTGGCTTAGCTACCGCCCATTCACTTGGAATTCTGATGTATTCGCCAAAGCCTCCAGCGGTGTTCATGCCGAGGTCAAATCCGGTGACAATAACCTCGTCTCCTTCTTTAAAGCGATTGTCACCACACGATACCACTGTACCCGCGGCATCAATTCCTGGGGTATGAGGAAAGTCTCTGCTCACACCTGGATTGCCGGTGGCTGACAGTGCATCTTTGTAGTTAAGCGATGAATAATGCACCTTAATGAGTAGCGTGCCTTCAGGCAAGTCATCAAATGAGCGCTGCGTTACGTTGCTCGTGAAGGATTTATCTTCCTGCTTTTCTACAAGCAAAGCTTTAAACGATGTCATACCTGTCTCCGTTAGTCGAATGATTACGCTACCCATTGTGACAATATATAAACTTTGCGCAAGTATGCACTTTTTAGTACGGTAGTACCCTAAAAGATACTATTGGGGCTGTGGGCAATATGTTAAGTATTTGTATGCGTTTGCCGGAACCGGCTGATACCCAAAGATCGTTATTGATAAAGTAACTAAGAGAAAGAGCATGACGGTAAATTTAAAAAGCGTTGAGGACATAGAAAGAGAAGTATTCCCAGACAATAAAAGCAACGCGGCCTCTAAACGTGAAAATAAAGGTTGTAGTCAGGCTCTTGGAGAAAATGCAGGCGAGCCAAATCAATACATCTGCGGAGTTGCCGTGTCGCTAGAAATTATAGGTGGCAAGTGGAAAGGCGTGATTTTATGGCACCTTTGTCATAAAACGCTACGCTTCAGTCAATTGCGTAGGAGGCTGCAAGGCGTTACCCAAAAAATGCTTACGCAGCAGTTGAGAGAGTTAGAACGCGACGGTTTAGTTAACCGGAAAGTGTTTGCTGAAGTGCCACCTCGTGTTGAATATTCCTTGACTGATTTAGGCCGTACGTTAGAGCCCACCTTACGGCAACTGTGTGAATGGGGCAGGGCATATCATGATGACTATAGGTAGTCGAGATGATATTCATTTGAAGTAGCGCTTAACACGAGCCAAGCGCTACTTCTTGCTGTAAGGACTTAGTCTAAAACTTTAAACAGTCGGATGTTAAGCTAGCAATGAGCCAATAGACAATACACTTTCTTCACCATTGGTTACTGTGGTGATGGTCGCATCCATTGCGCTGAAGTTAACGTTTAGTGAAGCGGTATCGCTATCTTTTTTCCACGAAAGAACCAGTTCGTCATTATTGTAATTTACGTCAAACTCGCCATTGAATGCATCGCTTTCATTTCTAAGTGATATGAGTTTCATTAAACCTTTTACCACTGGCTTTTCAACGGCCTGTTCAACCATAGAAGTTGTTAAGTAAGGGCGGTTTATATCACGGCCAACATTAGTCCGAGCAAGTAACTCCATATCATTGTGTGCAGCAAGCATACCGCCATAGTAGACTTGAGGAATACCCGGGCTAAAGAACTGAATAGCACGAGCAACCAAGTAGGCGAAATCATCCTTACCTAATGCATCGTAATACGTACAGTTAACTTGATACAGGTCTACATTGTTCGCCGCGGCTCCTGTAGCCTTTTTAGATTCTCCGTTAGAGTTCACATGTATTTGTTCAACAAGCGAGTTGATCGCGTCTGCATTAAGAAGACCAGGCTTGTCACCACTTGCGCCCACATCAACAATACCAATACCATCATGGGTATCTAATACGGTAAAGCAGTTACGAGGCGAGATAGAAAGCCAGTATGCCAGTGCTTCTGCATTCTTAGTAAATAACGTATGTAATACAAGCGGCGGTAAAGCAAAATCATAAACACTGTCGCAACGCGCAGCGATATCGATCTGTGTTTGGTAGTGACTATGTATTTCTACCAAGCACTGCATGCCCATACCACGCGCGCGATTAGAAAGTTCTTCAATAAACTCAAAGGTTTCTTCAAGCATGAAGCAGTTTGAGCCTGCGCGTTTAATGGCATAGCCTGCCGCGTCTAAACGGATAAGATCAACATTACTTTCAGTGAATGACTGAAGAATAGAAGATAAATAGTCTTTGCCTAGCTGAGACTCTACATCAATATCAATCTGATTTGAGGTAAAGGTAGTCCAGAATGGAACAGTTTCTGGTTTATCAGTTGCAGTACCAACTTCGTAATCGCTGAAAAATGGCGTCGGACGAGGGCGGAAGACTCGTGCTATTTGTTCGTCGATTTGCGCTTGGTCATTACCTTTAAAAATGTCTTCTTTGGTTAAAAACAATGGCCAGTAAGTCGATTCGCGTCCGTTTTTTAACACGTCTTTAAATGCTTCACTTTGCCCTGACATGTGGTTAACGATGAGGTCGGCCATAATATCTACCGATTCGCCAAGCTTTTTGATGTTGTTCCAATCGCCTAGTCGTTCATCTACTGTCGTATGATCGATTGGGTCGAAACCCGCATCTTCGCCATCGTATGGATAGTAAAAGGGTAAAACGTGAACGCCAGTGAACAGTCCGTTCAATGGACCTTCAAGTATCGCTGTCATGCTCTCGATGTTGCCATCGCCCAGTCGGTCTGCGTAGGTAATGAGTTGAACGCCATTGCGTATAGACATGATAATTCTCCAAAATTCAGCATGTGCTAGCTCGTACTTCTTCTGTGTTTCGCGAGCACACATTACTACAAATTAAGCACTACCAGTCTGATAGGTTCACAGTTAACTATGTAACGGGTTTAGCTTAATTCTTAATCTTTTACCGTAGACTCATAAAGTTTGATTAAAAATCACGATAAACTTAAAACTTAATCGATTAAGTAAAGATAGCAGCAGACAGGTAATTTGTAAATGAGAAGTTTCAAAAATGAGACAGGAAAAGCCTATGCTCAAGGGGTATTGACGTCGATTTTGCATTTGAGCAACTTGTCGATGGTGAGCTTCTCAAAGGTAAAGGTTAGTCTATAGTCGTTGTGTAGATGGTGAGTTTTGAAGAAGAGTATTGGTACAAGTGTTAAGCGCTACTGTTTGATGAGTTGCTGTTGTTTAATTTTTCTAACTCTCGTTTCGCCTCTTTCCATTTAGCGAGTTTCTCATAGTACACGTCCCAAATACAAGGGCAGCACGAACCCCCGCCGCAACAGTCGTCTCTCAATGGTTTTTCCGGCTCTTCCGGTAGCGAGTCCATGAAATTTATCCTTATTTTTTTCTAAAAATATCCAGCGCGCTAAGCATATTGGCAATAGTTAACAATACCTAGAAGCGATTAGAATTGAAACTGCCAAATCAGATGTTACTCGTAAAAACGAGGCTAAACAAAAAGCCCTGTTAAATAACAGGGCTTGGGGTATCTATATATCTTATTTTACTAGGCAGACACAGGCCGCTGCAAAAATGTAAAACAAAGGTCAACAGGCCTAGTAATGAATTAATCAGCAGGGTGCTCTTCCTGAACTTTTCGACCATTTAGGTTTTCTGGTGCAGTCACAACGGGCTTAGGCTTAACTGCACCGGCTTTAGCCAATATATCGCTGTTGCCGGTAACCAAGTCTGCTAAAGAGCCTTTGTCGGCATCGACTAAACCTACTTCCCGCAGCATAGAATCTACCAGAGGGGCGTTAGCACGATAATTTAGCGCTGCCTGTGTTACCTGCTCTGCAAGGCCGTTACTTGAGGTTGCAACAGTATGCTCACCATTAGCGCCGCTACCCTGACCGTACCCTTGGAGAATTTTAATACCTTCAATGTTTTCAAGAGGCTTAACCGCTTGTGCAACAAGTTCCGGCAGTATCTTGAGCATCGCAAGGGCCTTTTGTAGCTCAATTTGCTCGGTTTTAAGAGTATTCTCAGCTTCGTAAAGGGCTTGTTTACCCTGCGCTTCAACGGCAAGTACTTTTTCATCAGCGTCGGCTTGTAGCATTTTCGCATCGGCTGCAGCTTTGGCCTCGGTAAGAATTGCGGCAGCAGAGTTTTCAGCCGCTTCTTTCTTAGCCTGTGCTTCAACGGTTATGCCCACTGCTTCACGTTCAGCTTCTTTACGCGCATCAATAACTTCAATTTGCTTCTTACGCTCAGCTTCTGCTACCGATTTAGCGGTAAGCACTGCTTCTTCTTTTTCCACTTTTTGCTTTTCAGCTTCAGCGGCTTTAGCGCGAGCTGCAGACTCTTCTTCCGACTTAGTCGCAACAGCAATTTGTTTTATTTGCTCTGAAACCTCAACTTCCTGCTGCTGGCGTATACGAGCTTGTTCTAGCGCTTGGCGCTTAGCAATTTCTTGCGTTTCTATTTCACGAGATTTCTCAATTTCAGCTGCTTCAATAGCGCGGTTTTTAGCAATTTCTGCTTCGCGCTCTTCTCGTTCTTTCATTTCACGTTGTTTGGCAATTTCAGCTTTTTGCTCTTGGCGTTTAAAAGCAAGTACCTGCTCTTGCGCTAGTCGGGCCTCTTCTTCATCGCGCTTTACGTCTAAAGATTGTTTTTCGGCCGCTAAGTTGCGCTGCTCAATGAAAATACGGTTTTCTTGCTGGATGTCGTTAGTTTCTTTGCGTTTTTCTTCAATGATTTTGGTCAGACGAGCGCGACCTTCTGCATCGAACGCATTGTTTTCGTTAAAGAACTGCAGGTCTGTTTGGTCGAACCCGGTTAAGCTTACCGATTCAAGTTCTAAACCGTTCTTCTCTAGGTCGTTAGCCACACTTTGCTGAACTTTTTGTACGAAATCAGCACGCTGTTCGTGCATCTCTGTCATGCTCATTTCAGCAGCTACGGCACGCAGTACGTCTACAAACTTTGACTCCATTAATTTTTTTACTTCTTCAGCGCGGGTGGTGCGAGTACCTAGCGTTTGCGCAGCCATTGAGATGCCGTTGGCATTCGGCGCTACACGTAGATAGAAGTCGGCTTTTACGTCCACACGCATGCGGTCTTTTGTAATAAGCGCGTCTTTTTGAATTTTCTCTACTTCTATACGAAGGGTATTCATGTTCACCGGAATAATTTCGTGAACCACAGGAAGAACCAAAGCGCCACCGTCCTTGATCACTTTCTCGCCACCTAACCCGGTTCTTACGAACGCCGTTTCTTTTGTAGCTCGTGTGTAGAGTTTAGCGAATATAAGGCCAATAACGATAAGCCCTACAACAATAGCACCGGCAATAAAGAGTATTGACGGCAAGCTAGATGGTTGAATTGTATCCATACTTTTATCTCTTTTAGGTTATAGGTAGCGGGTTGCTAACCAGCTGTGTTGGTTTTTCTGAACTAAAATGACGCGCTCTCCCTGTGCGAACAATTCTTCATCTTCGAATGGTTCAACTAACACAAAATGAGGCTGAGAATAATGGTCGGTGAACTTGGCTTCTGCCGGGTTACCGCGGCTTGCTTTTCCAATGGTGATTTCGGCTACGGAGCCTATAAAATCCTCGCTGTTCACCGCACTAGATTCTACGCTAGGCAATACACCTGCAATAATCTTTACAGTTTTTGCTGTAACCAGTAGCCCAATAAAAAAAGCGAGGGTAACAGATAGGAGCGTGGGTAGCGTAAAGCTTAGTACACTTGCTGTAATGCCATTTATAATTAGGCCAAGAAGCCCGAATATTGTAAGCAATACTATCAAGTATATTAAAAAGGGAACTTTATTGATATTTAGCCAGTTAGCAAACGAGGTATTGAGAAATCCATCGCCATCTAATTCTGCAAAGTCGTCGCCAAGCCCTAAAAGGCTTGCGCCAAACACTGTACTAACAAGCTCTAAAATAAAAACGAAAAATACGGCTATAAGCGCAATGCTGAACCAGAAATTTGCAGGGGAAAGAAGAACATCTGTCATTTACACCGTCCATGATGACTAACTTGCTTTTATTCTTTATACCACAGAACAAAAATTAAGCCAGTTCGCAACACATGTACTTTGGGCTAGTTTGTAACAAATAATTATGGGTCGCGCTTTTACGCTAGCTGAAGTTATGCTTTTGCAGCATCACGTCATTTTCAGTAACCTTCAACACACTGCCTTGGTCATACCAATCTCCAAGAACAATACGCGTTGCAGGTTTGCCATTAGCTTCAAGGCTGTGGACGTTTGGTCTGTGTGTATGGCCGTGGATCATGCGTTGCACACCCCATTTCTCCATCACTTTTACTACCTCTTCTGGGGTTACATCCATAATATCTGGCTTAAGGTTTTGTTGCTTAGCTTTGCTCTCTGCGCGGCCATTGTCCGCAACACGCTGGCGATACCATAATGGTAGGGCAAGCATTAATCGAGGCCACCACCATCCACGGGATTTCTTGCGAAACTTTTGATAGGCAACGTCGCGAGTACAAAGCTCGTCACCATGAGTCAGCAGGGTAGGCGTGCCGTAAAGATCTATAACTTCTTGTTCGTTTAATAGTGTCATTCCAGCTTTTGATAGCCACTTTTCCCGTATAGCGAAATCGCGATTGCCGTGAATAAAGTAAATGGGGCAGTGCTGACTCACTTCTTTAAAGGCTGCCGCTATGGCTGTGTTAAACGGGGTGACGTTATCGTCTCCAATCCAAACTTCAAACAAATCACCAAGAACATAGAGTGCGTCGGCGTTAACTGCATCTTCTGCTAAAAATCGCAATAAGCATTCTGTAATATCTGGGCGGTCGGCACTTAGGTGTAAATCGGCAATGAAGTAGGTGAACGACATAAATCTTCTTAAGTGTGGTTTAAAAAGCCGCGTTAGCAATAACGCGGCTTGCTTTTAACTAGGGGCCGAAAGCATGTTGAAGAACATGCTAATCAAGCCAATATTTAGTTAAGCGTTAGACGGGCCGCTTAAGCAACCACTGCTTTTTCAATGATAACTGGCTCAACAGGTACATCTTGGTGATAACCGTGGTTACCGGTTTTAACGGCTTTAATCTTCTCTACCACGTCCATACCTTCAGTTACTTTACCAAAGGCACAGTATCCCCAACCATTGACAGACTTGCTAGTATGGTTAAGGAAGTCGTTGTTGTTCACATTAATAAAAAACTGTGCTGTAGCAGAGTGTGGGTCTTGTGTGCGCGCCATCGCGATAGTACCTACTTCGTTGGCAACACCGTTGTCTGCTTCGTTTTCAATCGGATCTTTTGTATCTTTTTGGTCCATATCTGGCGTAAAACCACCACCTTGGATCATAAAGTTATTAATTACACGGTGAAAAATTGTGTTATCAAAAAAGCCGTCTTCAACGTAAGAAAGGAAGTTAGCGACGGTTTTTGGCGCTTTATCTTCGAAAAGCTCTAGGGTGATGTCACCGAAATTTGTTTTTAACGTAACCATTGTGGTGTGTCCTGTGTGTTAGCAAACATATAATGTGCGCTCATTTTAGCGCAAAACGAGTAGCCAGCGCAAAGAGATGGGTAAGAGGTATCACGGCAATAAACGCTGTAAAAGGCTTGTACCATTTAAATCGTGACAGTGCTAAACTTTGCGGCCGAAAAAATTACGAAAAATAGGAAATATCGACATGCTACATCTTTACAATACCCGAACCCGTGAAAAAGCGAAGTTTGTTCCGCTTCAAGAAGGGAAGGTGGGTTTGTATGTGTGTGGTATTACCGTTTATGACCTAAGTCACATGGGTCATGCCCGTACTTACCTAAGTTTCGATGTTTTGGTACGCTACATGCGCCACCTTGGTTTAGATGTGAAGTACGTGCGCAATATCACCGATATCGACGATAAGATTATTGCTCGCGCCAATGAAAATGGCGAAAGCTTTGAGGCGCTTACTGCACGCACTATTGCCATGATGCACGAAGATTTTGCGGCGATTAACTTACTAGAGCCAGACGTTGAACCGACAGTAAGTGGCCACATGGATGAGATTATTGAAATCATCCAGCGTTTAATTGACAAAGGCTACGCCTATCAAGCTAAAAGCGGCGATGTGCTATTCGATGTAAGCAAGTATGAAGACTACGGTAAGTTAAGCAAACAAGACTTAGATCAGCTCAAAGCCGGTGCACGTGTTGAAGTGGCGGCAGGTAAAGACGACCCGCTAGACTTCGTATTGTGGAAGACCACCAAGCCGGGAGAACCAGCATGGCAGTCACCATGGGGCAAAGGTCGCCCAGGTTGGCATATTGAGTGTTCAGCGATGAACCACAAGCACCTTGGTGCGCACTTTGATATTCACGGCGGTGGCTCAGATTTAACCTTCCCTCATCACGAAAATGAAGTGGCTCAATCGTGCTGCGCGTATGACACACCTTACGTAAACGTGTGGATGCACGCAGGTATGGTACAGGTTAATGATGAAAAGATGTCTAAGTCGTTAGGCAACTTCTTTACCTTGCGCGATGTGCTTAAAGAACACGATTCAGAAACCTTGCGTTTCTTTTTAATGTCGGCGCATTATCGTAGTCAGTTAAGCTACTCGCAAGACAACATCACTCAAGCAAAAGCGGCCCTAGAGCGTTTGTATACTGCACTTCGTGGTGTTGAAGTAGATGAAAGCACTGACCTTGGCTACGGTGGCTACTTAGCACGTTTCGAAGCGGCTATGAATGATGACCTTAACGTGCCTGAAGCTTTTTCGGTGTTGTTCGACGTGGCACGTGAACTTAACCGTCAAAAAGACAATGCTGACGTGGCGGGCAAACTGGCAGCGGTTCTCAAAGGTCTGGGCGCCATTTTGGGTATGCTTCAAAGTGATCCAGATACTTACCTCAAAGGTGGTGACGGTAATGACGACGAAGCGGCTGAAATTGAAGCCTTGATTAAACAGCGCAATGATGCCCGTGCCGCGAAAGACTGGGCAGCAGCAGACGCTGCACGTGATGCACTAAACGCAAAAGGTGTAGTGCTGGAAGATGGCCCAAGCGGTACGACCTGGCGAAAAGCCTAAATAGCAGCAGTGCTATTAGATAGCAAGAAAGCCCGCATTTGCGGGCTTTCTTATTTGGTAAGGGTGAAACGGCTAATAGCTTCTATGCTTAGCTTATCAATGGCTTTACTATTCGCGTTAAAGGCGTGCTTGATAGTGAGACGAGAATTATTCTGTCTACTACTGAAAAATAGTATGTCTTATCAGTCTTAACAGCTATTGTCGCCATTTATCCATCGATTTACATCATCACTTAAATTTAAGTCTGTACCTAAGTTAAACTCACCTTCTCGAACAGATACCTCGCTGCCGTAGGTTGAGTGGGTAACGGTGACGTGCAGAAAAGGATATTGCGGAGTGCTCCCTTCTTTACGACTGGCCGTGAGTTTGTAGCCGTTTTGTATTGTGTACGTGTTTACGACTATATCGCTATGGATTGGCTTATGCAGTGTGGACCAGCATCGGTTTGCATTGTATTCGATGCGCTCAACTATTTTTTCAGGTTCTTGGTTGGTAGAAATAGAAGAGGTCGGCAAGATCACCATGCAGCCCGAAGCAAATGCCGTTATACAAATTACTAGTATTGCGTGGTTAAATGAGCGGATGAACGTTCTGCGGCGTTTGATTTTCATCTTAAATCCCTGTAATCATTATAATTATATTCGTAAGGACTTTATATTAACTTATTTGTATGAACAATGACTGAACAGAATACTGGTGAGCGTTCACCTTGACTCCACCGCTTTGCAAATTTATTAAACTTCGGGCTTGCCAGCGGGAATAGCCGATTCTTTTTCGGTAAGATGTGACTTCCAACGCTGCTGTGCAACGTGTGCTTTCACCAGTTCTAAGCATTCGTTTACAACGTTAAGTACTTCTTTATCAAGTGCATCGGCGGTAGGGGTATAGTCGTGCATGCCGACCGAAATGAAATGGTCGATGTGCTCTGCGTCTAAGTCGCTTAACAGATTAACCAGCGATGTGGTAACTATGTCAGTAACCGATTCTTCCAATGTATTTTCAATAGTTTTGCCAATAACAGGTAGATAGTGAAGGGAAGAGACTTGCGCATTACTTCTCACCGCTTTACCCACGCTTTTGCGCACGTGCTCTCGTATTACCTCGCCGTGCTCTTCGCTTTGAATAGACTGGCCTAAATGGTTAATAACGCCAGCCATCCATTGGGTTATCACAGGGCGACGGGGGGCCAGTACCTGTGCGTTGATATCGTCTAATAAAGGCGAACCTGCCGAGATGTCTTTTTGCGCATCACTTAGCACCTTTACAACAATCCGGTCGCTTAACTCTTCAACAAATACATCGTAGTAAAACGCAAAAAAACGAAAGACAGCAGTTTGATTTAAGTCGATGATTTCGAATTTGTGCAGGCGGTGCAAAATAGAAAATATGCGCAAGAAACGAAATAGGCGGGTAGGTCCAGTAGGGATTAGGCCTATGATGTCGTACCAATGCAAAAACGGAAAAAAGTACCAGCGTAAGTGTTCTTTACGCACAATAGCTACAACCCACCGGAAGCAAAATTCGCTGAAGAATATGGCGATAAACACCAAGTCGACCAACAGAAAGTTGTTGTGAACAGGATCGTAAGCACTAAGAAAAGCGGGAAAATACGTGCCCAATAGACCATAGACAAAGTCGGTGGCGTATAAGGCGTCGAAAATGAGCCATGTTAGGTTCACAAAAAGTATACCTAACATGACTAAATCTAAGATTAACCAAGGCGTTTCATGACTGTTTCGCAAATTTTCTCGGTTAATTCTTAGCATTTCCTTATCCTGTATTCTGACTCAAAGCGTAACGTAAATGCAGTTGTGCATGAACAGTATCGAACTTTAAGTATTAAAGGTTAGCTTGATGCGTTCAACCTTGTTACGTCTACATAAAGTTTTAGCTTCTGACCAGGTTGTAGATAGCGCTTGGTATTAAGTGAATTCCACCTGCCTATGTCGCTTACTCTCACATTGAACTTGCTGGCGATACGAGATAACGAATCGCCATTTCTTACTGTGTAGGTCACTTTTTTGGTAACACCGTCTTGCGCTTTACCTTCTTGCCAGATGACTAAGGTCTTGCCCGGGTGAAGCATATCGCCAGGGGCCATAGCGTTCCATTTAGCTAACTGTTTAGTGCTTATATTGTACTTACGGGCAATATCCCAAAGCGTATCACCAGATTGTACGGTATGACGTACTTTTTGCTTAGACGTGTTACCGTTTTGTAAGCTAGCGAGACGTTGCTCTTGAGATAACGTATAGCTGTCCAGTTCTTGAAGTGCTACTGGTACCATTATCGCTTGACCCACGCGGATCATGGACGAGTCGAGCTCATTCACTTTTTTAAGAACTTTCACGGTGGTGTGATACTGCTTTGCGATTTTGCCTAAACTGTCGCCGGGCTTCACCGAGTGGCGCACCCAGTTCAATCGCTCCTTTTGATCAATTTTGGCCAGTGCTTGGGAAAAAGCGGCCGCTTTGTCTAAAGGAAGTATCAACCTATGGGGTCCTTCTGGCGACGTTGCCCAACGATTGAACCCTGGGTTTAACCCGTGTAGCTCTTTTAAAGACATACCGGCAAGTTCCGCAGCAAACGCTAAATCGACCTGAGAGCCAATATCAACCACTTCAATAACGGCAACGTTTTCCACTTCTGGCCATGAGTACGCATATTCATCTTTGTTTTTAAGAATATCAGCAAGCGCTAATAACTTAGGTACGTAAGCACGGGTTTCCTTGGGTAAATTCAGGTTCCAGAAATCAGTAGGTTTTCCTGCACGTTTGTTTGCTTTAATCGCTCGCTGTACACGACCTTCGCCGCTGTTATAGGCAGCAAGTGCATGAAGCCAATTTCCGTCGAACATTTCATTTAGGTATGTAAGGTAGTCAAGTGCACCTTGAGTAGACGCAACAACGTCGCGACGTCCGTCGTACCACCAATTCTGTTGCATACCAAAGCGCTTGCCTGTGCCAGGAATAAACTGCCACATACCAGCCGCTCGGCCATGGGAATAAGCAAAGGGATCAAAAGCACTTTCTACTATTGGTAAAAGCACAAGCTCCATCGGCATGTCGCGCTTTTCAATTTCTTCGGTAATGTAATAAAGAAAAGGCTTGGCACGTTTTACAACGCGAGCCATATACTCTGGGTGCTTCAGGTACCATTTACGCTGTGCGCTAATGCGTTTGTCGTCAGGGATCGCTAAGGCGAAATTCGCGCTTGCACGTTCCCATACGTCAGTAACTACCGCCTGCGTATGCATGTCAGGTATATCGGTAAGCTCGGCACCTTCTTCTAGCGTATCGTCATTCGGGTGAACGACTTCAACAACGCCATCTCTTGCTAATTCACAATCTGAAATGGCTTCTTCGTTGCTATGAATTTCACTGCACGCTTCTAGCGAAGCGGTTTCGTTACTTTCTAATTGTGCATTGTCGCTACTATCGTCGGTTAACTGACAACCCGTTAAACCTATCGCCAACAACAACGGCGATAGAGGAAAAAACTTCAACTGCATATATGAAGAAACCTCTTGGAGCACTGCAAACCGGCAATATTACGATAATCGGTTTACTTTTGCATCAAAACTCATCTTTCCAGCGGCGAACTGCAGCAAATACAGCTACATCGTCAGCCAGGTTATTTTCGCAATAGGCTTCGGCAGCAGTTTTCACAGAAAGTTCATGAGCACGTAAAAATGGGTTTATATTCTTTTGCTCTTTGAGATTACTAGGTAGTGTAGGCTGACCTTGAGCGCGTTTATCTGCCACCCACTGTGCGTAGTCACACAGCGCCTTATTGTCTGGCTCTACGGCTAAAGCAAACTGGACATTAGCCTGAGTATACTCATGTGTACAGAACACTTTCGTGGCGTCGGGTAGTCGCTTTAACTTATTCAGTGAATGATGCATTTGCTCTGGCGAACCTTCAAACAATCTTCCGCAACCTGCTGAAAAAAGCGTATCGCCGCAAAATAGGGCGCCATGCCCAAAGAAAGCAATATGGTCAAGCGTATGCCCTGGCACTTCCATAACTTGCAGTGACATTTTAAACACAGGAAGTGTAACGGTATCACCTTGTGCCACCGATTTGGTAATGCCTCGTATATGGTTACCTCTGGGGCCTATTACTGGTAAATTGGGTACTGCTGACACTAGCTTCGCAATGCCACCGGTGTGATCTCTATGATGATGGGTAATAAGCACTGCGCTAAGCGTTAAGCCCTTAGCTTTTAGAAAAGCCAACACAGGTTCAGCATCACCCGGATCCACAACAATAGCGCTACTTTCGTTGTAAATGCACCAAATGTAATTGTCGGTAAAAGCGGGAATAGGATGAATGGCTACGCCTGAAGGAAGTGTTTCTGCCGTCATTAGAGTACCTGCTTGTGTAGGTAGAATTATGCGTTACTATAGGGGCTTGTGAAGAGCAGAGCAACCTAAGAGCGCGCAGTGTTAATGAGATCGGCGTTTAAAACCAAACCGCCTCGCTATCCTTCAAACTGGGATGATTTCCCTGCCGGCGAGCATATTAGACATGCTGTGAATACTGTGTGTAACGATTATGCAGAGCGCATATTTGGGTATCACTTTGCCAAACTAGGTTCGCTAAGTGCCGAGATCAATTTGCATAGCAGCCCAATTCGACACCATATCAACCATGTTCCGTTTAATGACCTAGTTAGCGACAAGCTAAATGACGACGATGGGAGTGGTGGCTTTTCCAACCGTAATTCAGCATCAGGTACTTCGTTAAACGAAGGCACGGGCGAACCGAAAAAAAGCCGAGGAAACACGGTAGTGGGGCAGTCGCACTGCTTACCCTTTGCCGAAAACAGCATTGATGGTTTTCTGTTAGCTAATGAATTAGATTTTGCGCAAGATCCTCACGAGATTTTACGCGAAGTTGACCGCGTTATAACGCAAAACGGTTACGTTATCATCAGTGGTTTTAACCCGTTAAGTCTGGCTGGAATTGCCAAATTTCTACCGGTTAAACGAGGAAACATTTTGCACGATGCTCGCTTTTTTACGTCATATCGCATTAAAGATTGGCTTCAGTTGCTGGGATTTGAAATTGTTGAACAGCGCCAAATAATGTTTTCAACGCTCTTTTTTCAACAAAAGTGGAAAGGGGCGGTTAAGCTTCAGGATTATTTATCTTCTTATTTGCCCTGGTGCAGCGCTGTATATGTAATACTCGCGAAAAAGCGGGTAATCCCTATGACGGCCATAAAACCTAAACGCAATTTAAAGCCGCGCTTTTCAGCGGTAGGGGCAAGCGTAAGGACTTCCACGGTGAATCGTACGCTGCGTTAGTGGTGTTAATGTTCATGTCATTCGCACTTAAAGCGGGCCAGGCTTTTAATTAAAAGGCCGTAATAAGCGTTAACCCTCTTAGATATTTGCTTGGTTGCTGTACCAAAACCCCAAGCTTTAACGTCTATAAGCCAATCTGAAGGGGAGATGGAGATAGCTTGGCACGCTATCTCCATATTCAGAACTTAGTCGTTACTTGCGTTATACAGATGCACATCTCGCTGTGGATAGGGAATGCTAATACCTTCTTCATCAAAAGCTTTTTTAACTTTTTCTTGCATATCCCAATAGTAAGGCCACAAATCATCTGTGCCAACCCAAGGCCTAAACATCAGGTCGACTGAATTATCACCTAAGCCAGCGACACAGATCCTCGGTGCAGGTTCGGTCAATGAGCGTTCGTCCTCTTCAAACAAACGTTGCAAAATTTTCTTTGCTTTGTCGATATCGTCATCGTAGCCAATACCAAATGTCATGTCGCAGCGACGCTTATCGTATACGCTAACGTTAGTTAACGTGGCATTAGATAGATTTCCGTTGGGAATAACAACACGCTTATTGTCAAAGGTGTTGATTACAGTATAAAGAATTTGTATCTCTGCAACAGAACCTAAATGACCTTCCGCTTCAATGGTATCACCCACTTTGAATGGTTTGAAAATAAGAATTAGCACACCGCCAGCAAAATTAGCCAGGCTGCCTTGTAATGCAAGACCTATAGCCAAGCCTGCCGCCCCAACCACGGCAATAAATGAGGTGGTTTCAATACCTATCATAGAGGCAACAGAAATCAACAACATGACTTTTAAAACGGCACTAATAAGCCCGCATAAAAATTTGTTTAGTGTAGGGTCCTTTTTACCTATTCGGTGATCCAACAGAGTTACAAAACGATTCACTAACCAAAGGCCCACCACCAAAGTGAGAATAGCCAATAGCAATTTGGGGGTGTAAGTCATCACCAATGATATGGCTTTTTCGGTTAATTCCGATAAATCGATATTAGTCCCGAATAAATCTTCCATAAATACCTCTTTCAATGATTAAACACCCTGACTACGTTAAAGAAAGAATGATAGATCGCCGTGAATTAATGCGAGTGAAATAGTTTTTTTGTTGATTTGAAGTCGGTAGCCTCTTTTGCAAGAGGGCAAGAGGGCAAGAGGGCAAGAGGGCAATAGCAAATAGCGGATTAAGTTGCAGAGCATGTGAGTAATGTTGGAGCTAGCTGATGGGGGAGATTACTGAGCTTATACGGCTGTGTGCTTGTGCCGGGATTGGGTATTAAAAATTGAAGAGTTTAAATAACCGCCCAATAAAAAAGTGACATCCCGTCGCTTTCTAGCGCTGAATGTCACCTTACTTTCATATGTTAGCTTTAAAGCTTACTTAACGCGCATACCCGGTTTTGCACCTTCGTGCGGCTCAAGAATGTATAGCTCGTCGCCGCCAGGGCCAGCGGCTAATACCATGCCTTCACTCATGCCAAAACGCATTTTACGAGGGGCGAGGTTCGCCACCATCACCGTGTGCTTACCAATAAGCGCTTCGGGAGAGTAGGCCGACTTAATACCTGCAAAAACTTGCTTTGTTTCGCCGCCTAAATCCAGCTCTAAGCGTAGAAGCTTGTCAGCTTTTTCTACGTGCTCGGCGTTAGCGATACGTGCAATACGTAAATCTACCTTGGCGAACTCGTCAAACGAGATAGTGTCACTGATAGGATCTTTAGCAAGCGGGCTGTCTGGGTCGATAGCTGGTGCTGCTGGCGCTAGGCTTTCTTTTGAATCTTCAACCATGGCGTCGATTTTCTCCATTTCTACACGCTGCATCATTGGCTTAAATTTGTTGATGGCGTGGCCTTTCAATAGGGTTTGCAGCGAATTCCAGTCGAACTTATCGTTTAAGAATTCTTCTGCTTTTTCTGCAAGTACAGGAAGCACAGGCTTCAAGTAAATCACTAACAGACGGAACATGTTGATACCTAGCGAGCATACATCGTGTGTGAACTGCTGCTTAGTCTCGTCTTTAATGGTTACCCAAGGTGCATTGTTATCAATGAACTGGTTCGCTTTATCAGCAAGAGCCATGATTTCGCGCACGGCTTGGTGGTACTTACGCTTCTCGAAAAGTGCAGCAATGCTCTCTGACGCGCTTTGGAACTCAGCAATAAGCTCTGGCTCAATCACGTTGTCAGATAATTTGCCGTCAAAACGCTTAGTGATAAAGCTTGCACAGCGGCTTGCAATGTTAACCACTTTACCTACCAGGTCTGAATTCACTTTTTGTGCGAAGTCAGTAAAGTTAAGGTCGATGTCGGTAACACCGTCGCCTAACTTAGACGCAAAGTAGTAACGCAGATATTCTGGGTTCAGGTGGTCAAGGTAAGTACGGCCTTTAATAAAGGTACCGCGCGACTTTGACATTTTCGCGCCGTTCACCGTTACGAAACCGTGAATATTTACGCCAGTGGGCTTACGGTATCCCGCGCCTTCTAGCATGGCAGGCCAGAAAAGGCAGTGGAAGTAAGTAATATCTTTACCAATAAAGTGATAAAGCTCAGCTTCTGAGTCTGCTTTCCAGAAGTCATCAAACTCTAGATTGTTTTGGTCGCAGAAGTTTTTGAAACTAGCCATGTAGCCAACAGGTGCATCGACCCACACGTAGAAGAACTTGTTCGGCGCACCTGGAATTTCAAAGCCGAAGTAAGGCGCGTCACGGCTAATGTCCCACTGTTGAAGACCTTCGGTAAACCATTCTTGCAGCTTGTTAGCTATTTCTTCCTGCAGAGCACCTGAGCGGATCCACTCTTTTAACATGCCTTCAAATTTTGGCAGGTCAAAGAAGAAGTGCTCAGACTCGCGTAGTACTGGTGTAGCACCCGATACAACGCTGCGCGGGTTCTTTACTTCTGTTGGGCTATACGTTGCACCACATACGTCACAGCTGTCGCCGTTTTGATCTTCTGCGCCACAGCTAGGGCAGGTACCCTTAACGAAACGATCCGGTAAGAACATTTCTTTTTCAGGGTCGAACAGTTGATTAATAGTGCGTTTACTGATGTAGCCCGCATTATCTAAACGGGTGTAAATTTCTTCACACAGCGCCTTGTTTTCTGGCGAATGGGTTACATAGTAGTTGTCGTAATCTACGTGAAAATCAACAAGGTCTTGGTGATGTTCAGCACGCGTTCTTGCCACCATTTCTTCTGGTGTAATGCCAAGCTCTTGGGCTTTAAGCATAACCGGCGTACCGTGTGCATCGTCGGCGCAAACACTGTAACATTCGTTTCCGCGAAGGCGCTGAAAACGAGTCCAGATGTCGGTTTGAATGTGTTCTAGCAAATGACCTAAGTGAATAGAGCCATTTGCGTATGGCAACGCACTGGTTACCAGAATTCGGCGTTTTTCTGACATAATGACGTTATTGATTCTTTGCGTTTCAAAATGGCTGCAAATACTAGCGGAAAACCGCGTTTTTTGCATTACGTAATTCACACAATTCTACTACTAGTAAGGCATTTTATGTTCTTTTCTCGCAAAGCAGAGCCGGCAACTCAAAAAGTTGCTGTAATTTTGGCCAAGTATTTTTCGTTAGATGTTGAAGATACCTTGCCATGGTGTGCTTTTAGCCAGCCAGAAAATGAAGATGCCGGTGTAACAGTTACCTTGCCGTTCTGTATTGCTACACAGCTAGACCGGCTTAAACAAGAAGTGCTTAACCAACTTAAAGGGAAGCTTGACGATGACCAACTTACGTTTAAACAAAACGTAGCAAGTGGAGAAACAGAAGTAGCGCCGGTCACCAACATTAAAAACATCATAGCTGTGGCTTCTGGCAAGGGCGGGGTAGGTAAGTCGACAACCAGTATCAATTTAGCGTTTGCACTTATGCAGGAAGGCGCGAAAGTTGGGATTTTAGATGCCGATATTTATGGGCCATCAATTCCCATTATGTTAGGTAATCCCGATGCACATCCTGAAAGCGAAGATAATAAGCACATGCAGCCCCTTATGTCACATGGAATAGTGGCGAACTCCATTGGTTACCTAGTGCCTCAAGAAGACGCCGCCGTATGGCGCGGACCCATGGCAAGCAGGGCATTAAAGCAATTATTAGATGAAACCCTATGGCCCGTGCTGGACTACTTAATTGTAGATATGCCACCGGGTACCGGCGATATCCAACTGACAATGGCGCAACAAGTTCCACTAACCGCTTCAGTAGTCGTTACAACGCCGCAGGACTTAGCGCTAGCCGACGCTCAAAAAGGCATAAGCATGTTTGAAAAAGTTAACGTACCTGTATTAGGACTTATTGAAAACATGAGTTACTACCAGTGTAGAGCCTGTGGCACCAAAGACTATGTGTTTTCAAAAGATGGGGGCGAGGCACTTGCCGAACGTCACGGACTGCCGCTTTTAGGTCAGCTACCTCTTGATATTCATATTCGCGAACATGGCGATGCCGGCACGCCTTTGTTAATTACCTCGCCCGAGAGTGCATTAAGTGAAAGCTATCGTGAGGCTGCTCGCGCGCTGTCTATGCAATTGGCCCTTACTGTTAAGCCACGCAAAGGGGCCGTTAAACACATCAAAGGCAACCCTATTGGCATTGTTGGTAAAGAGTAACTAGCTTGAAATATCTAGGTAACAAATATCAGGAATGCCCGACGGATAGGTAAATTCAGACAGGTGTAGTAAAGGTGAATTATAGTCAGGTTCGATTGCTTAAATTTAAAATTTGATAAAACTATACGAAAATTGCGCAAAAGCAGATAAAACAAGCCTTTGAGCAGTTGAATGCATGCGGCGACATACGCATAATAGCGGCCTAACGAAATGAGGAATACACCATGCGCTTGTGCGACCGCGATATCTACCAACATCTGCAAGATGGAAAAATTAAAATTGACCCTACACCCAGCTACGATCAAATAAGTGGTGTAACGGTAGATATCCGCCTAGGTAATAAATTTCGCGTGTTTGAAGATCACCAAGCGCCGTATATCGATTTAAGTGGGCCGAAAGCACAGGTTCAAGAAGCGCTGGACCACGTAATGAGCGATGAAATTGAACTAGAAGAGGGTAAAGCCTTCTTTCTACACCCCGGGGAACTGGCGCTTGCTATTACCCACGAGTCAGTAACCTTGCCTGACAACATCGTAGGTTGGTTAGACGGGCGTTCTTCGCTTGCGCGTTTGGGCTTGATGGTGCACGTGACCGCGCATCGAATAGATCCAGGCTGGTCGGGCAACATCGTTCTTGAGTTTTACAACAGTGGTAAGTTACCGCTAGCGCTTCGCCCTAAAATGAAAATAGGGGCACTTAGCTTTGAGGTGCTATCGGCGCCAGCTGAAAAACCTTACAACGCCAGAGTTGATGCTAAATACAAAGGCCAAGCAGGCGCAGTAGCCAGCCGAATCTCGTCTGACGACGAAAGTAAGTAAATCAACTTAAATACCACTTTTTTGGAAAAGCCTCGTGCGTTTCCCGCTAATTACTGATAGAAACTATAAGAGCAATAAAAAGGGCCAGTAGCTAAGGCCCTAGCACTTATAATAAAGCGATTAGTAACGGGAAGCGCAATGCACACAAACCCTGAACCTTCTTCAGATACTCAACAACGACAGCCAACACGCAAGAACAGTATTATTCTTTTCGCGTTTATCGCCTCTGTTCTAAGCGGTATGGGCTTGTGGGTTGTAAATCAGCCCAGCGAAATTATATTTACCGCTGCGATTACCCTTTTTGTAGCAGTACTTTGGGTAACCGAAGCGCTTCCTATTCCCGCTACTTCGCTTCTGCCATTCGCGTTATTCCCGTTATTTGGTGTGTTGTCTCACAGCGAAGCTGCCTCTGCTCTCGGAAGCCACGTTATCATTCTATTAATGGCTGCTTTCATGCTTTCAAAAGGGTTGGAGCGCGCTAACTTACACAAGCGTTTCGCCATTTACATGCTACGTGTAACGGGCAGCGGCAGCCCGCTTAAGCTGGTACTGGGCTTCATGTTAACAACCGCAGTACTCAGTATGTGGATTAGTAACACCGCCACGGTGTTAATGATGTTGCCAATGGCTATCGCTATTATCAATGCAGTAGACAACCCGCGATTTGGCGTGGCGCTAATACTTGGTATTGCTTATTCGGCAAGCTTAGGTGGGGTAGGGACACCGATTGGGACGCCACCTAACATTATCTTTATGAGCGTGTATGAAGAGACCCAAGGTATTGAATACAGCTTTATCGACTGGATGAAAACAGGTGTACCAATCGTAATACTAGGTGTGCCTATCATGGCCTTGTGGTTAGCGCGCGGTATTAAAGAAGTGGGCCACATAGATTTGCCTGTACCTAGCGCATGGACAAAGGCCGAAAAGCGTGTACTTGCCATTTTCGGTACGGTAGCAATGGCATGGATATTCAGACCTTTTTGGACTGCATGGATAGGGGTAACTACTATCAGTGATAGCACTATAGCCGTTGCGGGTGTTGCCGCCATGTTTTTCACCAATAGCGGCAATGATAACGGTGAAGTAGACGCAAAAGGCAACCGCGATAAGCTGCTAGATTGGAAAACCGCGAATGATATTCCGTGGGGTATGTTGTTATTGTTTGCCGGCGGTATTTGTATTGCCAAAGCGTTTATGTCATCGGGCTTAAGCGTATTAATGGGCTCATGGTTAACAGGGCTTGCAACCTTACCAGTATTACTACTTGTACTGGGCATTTGCTTGTTTGTAACCTTTCTTACTGAAATTACTTCAAACACGGCAACATCTACACTACTAATGCCAATTCTAGCGGCCGCGGGTATGGCTGTGGGCGTAGATCCTAAGTTGTTGATGATCCCCGCGGCAATTAGCGCAAGTTGCGCTTTTATGCTGCCAGTAGCAACAGCGCCTAACGCCATTGCGTACTCAACGGAAAAGTTCGATATTAAAACCATGGCCAGAGAAGGAATAATGCTTAACATGCTGGTGGCCTTAGTGGTAACCGCAGTGTGCTACGTCACTTTGGCCTGATATCAAAAAAACGGCAACTAGGTGTTTTGGTGCAGAAATTTGCAAAGATGGTTAGCAATTGAGCGCTTAAACAGGCTTATTGCTAAATTCCGTTGCATTGTGAACAAATTTGAGTAGACTTATCCGCTCTTTCGGTCGGTGTGTAGCGCAGCCTGGTAGCGCACTGTCATGGGGTGTCAGGGGTCGGAGGTTCAAATCCTCTCACACCGACCAACTTCCTCACCCTTATCAAATAAGGCTCTACCCCATAAACGGGGGATGAGCATTCACCCTACACGATTGATAACACCATCCCATCCGGTAACCGGCATAGCACAATGGGTCATCACTCTTATTCGATAATTTTCAAAGTTTCTAAAACCATACGCTCTTCTCGATATCATTTCCATTTTGTTGTGGAAGCCTTCAGTGCTCCCGTTGTTTCGTGTAAAGCGCCACATGGTGATGATAGGTTGCAACCACGAAGTTAAGGTATTGGCCAGTGCACGAAGTGGACTGTGATGTAACTGTTCAAGCAAGTCTAAGAACCTCGGTAATGTCTTCTCCATTCGTTTTTCATTCATAGTCTTTAACAGCATATACCTGATGAGCTTCTGTTTGATCTCATACAGTGTTTTCAACACCGGATAGTCAGCTAAGTAGCGTTGTAGATTGCTGTTTTTCTCTTCGCTTAAATGCCATTGATGTCGTCGCATCAAACTAAGTAGACCCCGATTTTTACGTCCTTCAGGGTGGTGTTGCTGCCACGCTTTTAAGAAGTGATAGTTTATCAAGCGCACCACATGAAAACGGTCAGCGACTATCGTAGCATTAGGGAAATAACGTTTGGCAATACCACGATAGGTTTCCGATAAATCCATCGCGATGAGCTTAACGTTTTCTTTATTGGGAAGATGGCGCAAGTACGAGCGTAAACTTAATTCAGAGCGCCCCAGTTTTACATCAAACACACTACGATGTCGTAAATCTACAAACGTCGTCGCATAACCCTTCTTACGGGTAAAAAAGTGTTCATCTATCCCCAGCATCTCTGGGCAGGGACGACTGATAATCTCTTTATATTTTTGGCTGATGTGTGATTGGTACCAACGCTCTACCGTAGTGGGACTAATGCGATGTGTGCGTGAGATACCACGCTGCGTAACACCACCGTGGTGCGCTTCAAAGACTTCTAAGCGAAAGCACTCCGACGCCCGATAGCGTGGCCGGATCCCAACAAAAGGGTGCCTGAAATAACGCCCACAGCATCGACAATGATACTTAGGTACCTTTAAATGTAGCGTTAGCACGTGATTACCTTGGCGCGTGTGCTTCACAGTACGCTTATGTGTGGCTTTTATGCGTAAATGTCGACTCTCACAATGCTTGCATAGCGGCTTTTTAGTGGGTTTCGCCCACACTTCAATAAAATCATGTCGATGAACACGTTCTATTTCTAACTCACTAATGCCTAAAATAGTACCTGCGTGGGACATCTGTACTCTCCATTAAATGATTCTTCGCAAAATCAGTTTAATGAATGCGGATGTCCCCCGTTAATGATGAAGAGCCCCAATTAATTTGCCTGTCTTGATGAAAGCTACTTCGCTGATTTCTAAAAGGTACCTGTTTAACATATGTTCAACTAGCCTTAAATACAGCTGGAAGTGCATAGCATTAATATTTCTTATACTCTACAGCATTGGATAATGCTTCCCCCCAAAAGACTATAACCATTTTCTAGTCACATCCTTTTTGTTTGTCAGCAAGTTCGTCAACCTCACCTGAAGAGGACTTAAGCGTGATATCGGGAAATTGAATAGCGGGGTTCAAGTTCTGTATATATCGAGTTCCTTAGCAATAATAAGTCGCAAATCCTTCACAAAAACGATGAATGCTTCACTTTTATTTTGAAGTATCAATTATTGTTGCGCTGATTCGTCGCAATACTTCGGCACAATGAAATAGCGCAGAGAAAAAGTGTGGAAAAACAGACTTAGATTAAAATACAAAAGCAGCCCTGGGGCTAATGCCAGTCAGTTAAGCTGACTGGCATTTTTCTTTTTAGCTGGGTACTTACTCGGTTTAGATTTAACGCATCGTGGATATAATCTGTCATCTCGCCGTGGCGGTAGCTCGTAGTAAGTCAGCTGATTGATAAGATTCTCATACAACACG
>NZ_CACSIH010000262.1:89097-89204 GCF_902705805.1 Alteromonas alvinellae
CTTCCCGGGGCTTGTAAGCCCTGTTGTAAGTAGGAATGCAACTACTGCGCTAGCGCATCCGCTGAAGCTTAGCTGATTAGGCCAGATGCCTTTGCGTAGTGCAGCTT
>NZ_CACSIH010000263.1:0-844 GCF_902705805.1 Alteromonas alvinellae
CTGAGCTAAGCGTCCATATTTCTTTAAAGCTTGCCTAAGCAAGTGGGGCGGTATTATAGAGTCGGTTCCGTTAGTGTCAACAATAAAATTAAAGAAAAATGACTGTGTGCCCGAATTTTAGACACTCTGGCTGCATCTTAACTAAATTGATGAAAAGAACAGCGTTTTTTAATGTCGTTTTGAATTCTTTTATATCCAAAAACTACAACGTGGGTTTTTTGCATCGGTTGGAATTTGGGGGGGAATTGGACAGACACTTATTCAGCTCGACCAAAATAAGTGAACGCGGAAGTGCTAAGCCTTGGCTGAATGTGGACAGTCACTTTCTTATTTCATCAAAAAAGTGAAAGCGTAGTGGACACGCACTCATTTGTAATAATGAAAACGTGGACACCCACATAAATAAACCCAAAAGAGTGTCGGTATTAAAGAGACTGTTCTTTTTTGGACACCCACTCAGTTTTTCCAGTTGAGCGCTAGTAAAGCTAATAAAATAAAAGCGGTTCTTATATTTATACTTCTATTACCAAGTGGGTTGTCACTTAAAAAACACAATGAAAAAATAAAGGATAGAGAAGAAGAAAGAACCGGCGCTCATGTCAGCCAGGTAGTGTTCGTGCAGAATCTTTTTATTTAAAGTACCTGGTCTTTTCGGACACCCACTTACTTTTTTGAAGCTATTATCGGTTCTGTCACTCTCTGATCGTTGGACTTTTTTGAGTGTGTGTCCACTTCAGTAAGAAATGAATTTTGAAAAAGTGGGCTTCAACAATAAGTGTCTGTCCACTTTATAGCTCACTTTCTTCGTACCATCTCAGGGCAAAATCATACTTGAATGAAATTT